>NZ_CAWQJR010000202.1:0-23566 GCF_963894935.1 Xenorhabdus sp. PB61.4 | reverse complement strand
ATCCAAGATTGGCGTCTTGCGATGAGTCGTTTTATGATTGAATTTGGTGACCGTTTAGACGGTCACGTTTAAACGAAAATGGCGATTACACAAAATACTAAACAAGGTCTCGTTAAGATCACTTCCGGCTTTATTCTAACTAAATTTATAATGTTCTTTTCCAAATTTGATTGAACTGAATAACCTCTGATAATAAACCATTTTCATCAAGATCATTTTCATCTCTAAGCAGTAGGTCTGAGCAATAAGCATCTAAAGAACAGAAGATTGAATCTAAATATTCCTGAGTCTCTTTTTTTATTAAACTCTTATCGTCGTTATCTCTGTAGTTTCGCCACAACTCAATATATCTTTTCTCAAAATCAGTTGGTGATATATCAACCTTAAGATAAGACTCAATTAATTCTATTAACTTTAATGAATTAGAACACATTTTTTGACTCCAGCAAATCAGATAGTTGTCGCTCAGATAATTTCCAGCCTGATATAAAATTACCACTCTTATCAGCCATAACGTTAAGGCCTGTATTTCGGTCAATATAATGAGTAACCTCTTGCTTC
This sequence comes from Xenorhabdus sp. PB61.4, assembly GCF_963894935.1. Classification (NCBI taxonomy): domain Bacteria; kingdom Pseudomonadati; phylum Pseudomonadota; class Gammaproteobacteria; order Enterobacterales; family Morganellaceae; genus Xenorhabdus; species Xenorhabdus sp. PB61.4. Next base: position 23,005 of record NZ_CAWQJR010000202.1, on the reverse strand, counting down.
CAACGATATGTACCAGACATTGTTTCCGTCGTTGGTGATTCAATATGTTTTATCATTGCTTGTTCAAATGCTTCTATATTTTGCTTATTGGCATTACCTGGAATACCAAAGTCCTCAGCATGCTTAAATTTCTTCTGTAATTGTGATTTATCAAAATTAACATCACACGCAGATAGCCCCAGCGGATCTACCCAACTGATTGGATTGGGAACGTACTGGTATAAATTAAGCCCACCAACTAGCCCTATTGGGTCCGATGACAGATACTGCCCTGTATCACCATCATAATACCGAAACCGATTGTAGTATAACCCGCTTTCCTCATCCTCATACTGCCCTAAGAAGCGCAAATTGCAGCTAACGTGATAATCTTCATCATTTGCTGCCAATAATGGCATTCGTTCAGCTTTTCCCCACGTCCTTAGCCGACTGGCCCATACCAGTTTACCGGATTCGCTCAGTATTTCCCGTGCTGTTCCCTGATGATCACTGACGATATAATGCAGTTTGCCTTTTTCATAGCGGGCTGAAGGCGTTAACACACCCGGTTGATATAACCAGCAAATACTTCGCTCATAGGCAGGTGTGCCATCCGCATAAAGCGGAACTTCCTCAACCATCCGATCACCGCTCCACAAGTAATCATAGCCGGTGATGGTGTCGGCTTTTGCTGTTAAATCTGGCTTACCATTCAACCAGCGTTGCAGGTTCGCAGCGGTCAGTTTGCCATCATGCACTTTTAATTTGCGGATACGCCGCCCGAACGCATCATAACGATAGAGCCAACGTGAACCATCGGGTGTTTCACAGTGTGTAAGCTGGTTTTGGGTATCCCAACGATAACGCCATATCTGTGGCCGGAAACCATCATGATGTTCGGTTTTTTCCACTTGCCTGCCGTTATCATCGTAACGATAAGTGACATTGTCACGCTTAACAACCCGACCTGCCTGCTGATGTTGTTCAACCTGTTCAATTACTCCTTTTGCATCCACCAGCACATGCAAATTCAAGTTACCATTGGGGTCATAACCAAATTGTTCTTCATAGGGCAATCGGCCGTTAAATGTAGCACTGATGATCTGGTCATTCTGGTTATAACGATAACGAGTCTGCCCCCAGATACCGTCATCGATCATGCTGACACTGTAGGCTCGGTCATATTGCCAACTGCGGTTAACTGCGGTGGCCTGTGGCGGAAAATGGGGATCATTTTGTGCCAGCGTTTCACGGAACAATGCTGTTGCCCGTCCGGCTGATTGGTGTGCCAGCAGTCCCGTAGTGGTATAGCGGCTGGCAAGAATAAACCCCTCTGCACTTTCCCGTACTGTTTCCCGTCCTAAAGCATCATGGCTCAAAGTCAGAGGTGTATGCTGGTTAAACTGGAAGTGGTTAACCGCTCCCATCAAGTTATAGCCAAATTGCAACGTATGCCCACCGATAGTTTCAGCGGTTATTTGCTCGAGATCGTTCCACTCACGGATCACTTCCCGTCCATTAATACGCTCACAAACAGGCAGTCCAACCGCGTTGTATTCATATTCCACCACCGCATCATCATTGACTGCACGGGTAAGCTGACGACGGGCGTTATATTCATAAGTGGAAACCGATTTCAGTTTTTCCTTCTCTCCCGCCTGATACCAAGTTTCCTGTCGGGTCAATAAACCAGCCGAAGAGTAATGCCAGCGCAAAGAGTGGTTATCAGGGTAACGAGTTTGAATACGACGCCCTAACGCATCGTACTGATAGTCAATAACGCGACCGGTAAAGTCGATTTCACGGATAACCTGACCAGCAGCATCCCGTTCATAGCGATAAGTTTCTCCTGTAAAAGCCGTAACTGAACAAAAACGGGTAAGTCGGTCATAACCAAAGTGTAATGTCGTCCCATCCGGGCGGGTAACGTGTGTCAGCAGGTCAAAAGCACCATAACTATAACGAGTGATGCGACCTTCCCCATCAGTTACCGCAATAACACGCCGTTCACTGTCATATTCAAAATGCCGGGTAACACCATCCGGCAATTCAATTTCTGTCAAACTACCATTACTCACACTGGCATGAGCAGTGCTGTAGCGGTAACGGGTTTCCTGTTTAAGTGCATCTGTCGTACGACGCAGACGCCCCAGTTCATCCAGTTCCAGACCCGTTGTCTGACCATCAGGTGTCATAATTGCAGCCAGCCGCTGATGTTCATCATAGGCATAATGCCATTGCCGGCCATCCGGCAGCAGGCGTTGCCGCAATTCGCCGTGAGTACCGTACTGATATTTTTCTCTATATCCTTGTGGATTGGTAACAGCCGTCAGACTGCCCTGCTCATCATGGTGGAACTGCCAAATATCTCCGGTAGGTAAAGTGGCTTCGATAAGCTGACCATGTTCATCGTAGTCATAATAAAAAGCCTCTCCCGTTGGTAGTACCATGTTGGTCAGAGCACCATCATGGTTGTATTCAAAAGTGGTATATCCTCCCAGCGGGTCAATTTCCCAAACTTTCTGGCTGTAGTACCACTGGGTACGTGTTTCCCGCCCTAACGGGTCAACCTGACGGATCACCCGATTATTCTGGTTGTAATAGAAAAGGGTTTTTCCGCCTTCGGCATCAAGATAAGTAGTAACACGCTCATCATCGTTATAAATAAAGCGATCTGTCCAATAACCGCCGGAAGAATGGGTGGAAACGACTCGTCCGCGCTCATCGTAGTGAATATAAAAATCTGTTTTATCCGAGTCATGCCAACGAGTCATAAATCCTTGTGCTGTGTATTCATGCCACAGATGATTTTGCTGAAAAGCATCACATTCCGCCAGATAGCCGTATTGGTCATAACGACATGTGGCAAGACGCTGCTGTATCTGCTGAAAGTGGTAATCCACTGCCCGCAGTTGATGATCCTGATAATGAAGGGCTAAACGAAAACCATCATTGCGGATAACTTCAATTAACTGATGCTGGTTGTTATAGATAAACTGAATATGGTTCTGGTGGCGATCCGTGATAGCAGACAGCCGACGCCGATTACCGTCAATATGATTAAAGTGGAAAGTTTGCTGACTCTGTTTATTTATCAGACGCAATTCACCATTAAGTTCTCCTGTCAGCAAACAATGAAGGAGATGTCGGTTACGCGCCAGAACCTGATTTTCCGGTGTTGAAAAATCATAAACCTGCCCATCTGCGTCAGTAAAATGGACTTTTTCACCGTCTAATACCAATTGACGTGACCAGTCATCGGCCCATTTCTGCCCGAATAATCCACTCTGACAAGCGGTAGAACGATAATTCCGGGTTAAAGCAATAGGTAACAGGCCGGGGATGACGATAACTAAGAAATTTTGTAGATAATCCCCTGAGGTTATATCGACAGGTTCACCCGGTGTTGCACAACCGGGGCCGGAGCAGCCGTTTCCTTTTTCATTCGAAGGGGTTGTAGAGTCGTTTTCTTTTTTGCTTTCTTTTTCTTTGTTTTTCTTAGCGTCAGCAGATTGACCTTCTTTCTTTTCTCCTTTAATTCGACTACCTGATTGATTTGTTTTTGATAGCTCTTCTGCTCTAGTTACGGCTTTGGCTTCAGTTAATCCTTTTTCTGTTGCGAGAAATTTAGTTATTACTCCTTCTCCTTTTACTGCTTTTGAGAGAAAAGCCACTGACTCCGTCCCTACTTTGATTACTGTCTTTACTTCACCGGGACCAACGAAGAAAGTAGCAACATCACCTATCAAAGCACCACCTTTCTGAGCAGGGTTACTTAACTCCATATGTAAAGATTCTAAAAATCCTTGAGTTGTATCACCATACTTCTGACCAAAATTAAAAATCGCAGAGCCTGCGCTTTCTGCTCCAATCTTTGAAAATGCAATTCCCAGCGCTTTCATTTCCATTTCAGGAATCTTTTCTATAACTTGTGCTAACTCGACTACAGAATTAAAAAAACCCTTTCCTGCTCCTTTTACTGCTTCTAGAGGGTGTTTAACTGCTTCAATAAGGTTATGTCCTTGCTCGTCAACCCACTGAACGACAGCAGAAGCTTTCTCTGTAAAAAGTTTTGGAGGGCTATTCATAAAAAATTTCAATGATTCATATAGGCTATTACCAGATACTATTTTTTTTACCGGTTCCGGCGGATTATTAAAAAAATATTTAAATGGTTTTAATAGATCATCATAAAAACCTCTTTTGCTCCTAACATGGCTCGCAGATTGTGATTCTTGTGGTGTTTCCGATTTAACAGGGGGATTCGCCTCCTTCGGACTTTTTTTTGCTTGTTTTGGCTGACCAACAATAACGCCCACTGTATTTCCTGTACCCGTTGGACTATCATTCTTTGCTCCTTTTGCCATATTCCGCTCCTTATGATCCATTCATCCAGAATTTATCCGTATGGCGTAACGTCAATTTGCCGCCAGCCCGTACCGTTTGCGTATGTTCTTCCGGATGACATTTACCCCCTACTGTGCCACTTTTCACGCCCGTCGCCGTTCCAGCTTCGTCCCCCAATGTCTGTGGGACAAAACTTTGCCCGAATACTACGACTGGCTGCCCGTTTGCCCGAACCGATGAGACCGGCGCAGAGGAGTCTTCCAGTTTGGCAATAACCGGATAAGGGATCGGTGGTGTGGCAGGCCCTATCGGGGTTTTACAAACATCGGGAACCAGACTGATAATCAACCATTGGGTATCTTTTCGGGCAATATAGTTATCCGCCATGATGCTGCTCCTGTTCAGAGGCAAATTTGATCAAAGGTGCTTTCGGATTTATTTCAAAGCGGGCTTCAGCCACTCTGATTGGCAAATCAATGCTGAAATGCAGACGAAAAGTCAGTTCCAGCGTCATGGCATCGGTATCAATAATCAGGGTATCGAGGTTCATCAGAACCGGGAAAAGAGCACCATCATCCATACGGAACAAGATAAAAGGACGATGCCCCGGCAATTGAGTTTGCAAAGAGCCATCCGGTGTCAAATTAGTTAATTGCAGTGAAATATCGGTAGAAGGCCAGTCAATTTGCTGATCTTGCGGAGCACAATTCCAGTAACCGAAATCAAAATCCTGTGGCAGATAAGGATGGCGCTGTTCCAGCCATGTCTGGTTATAGGTTCCGGCTAACGTTCGGCGCGGTAGCCACGCCCGACCGATAATTCCCATCCCTTGTGGCTGGCTGGCAAGTTCTGTCACTGAAAGCTGGCCTGCCAGCATTTGGGCAAAGTGCTGTGCAGTGACTGGCGCATCCGGATGGATAATACGCGGAGCTGGATAACGAGCTTGGTTTTTGGCGTGGGCATACCAAGGCAGAACAAATCCCGTACCGATGGGGTTATATTCCCAAACGGCATGAGCTACCGGCGCTTGATCGCCGTCGGGGTGTTGGCTGAGCTGTTCAGATGTGAGTTTATCTTCTTCTGCCAGCGCATCGACCGCTTTGTCATCATCAGCTTCAATCCGGCATTCCCCGCCAAAAGCGTAACGGTAATCAAGAGGTAAGCTTGCAAACGGCTTAGGATCAGAGAGTTGCCATTGTCCGTTATCCGTGCGGAAAAATTCCCGCTCTCCGGATATATTCAGTGTCTTATCAAGCAGAGTGTTGCCATTAGCCTCTGTCACTGACAGACGGATAGGAAAAGAGGCACAAGGCTTACCTTCTGGTGCATAAGCCGTACCATTAATAATTACATCACATTTAGGTTTAAAAGGAGCCAGATCACTTTCCTGCAATACCTGCGAGACATTTAATCCTCCCCGATATTGATCCTGTATACACAGGGTCATTACCGGAAGCAATTCAGCCAGATATTCGCCTTTAGCCGCAGGCAATAGCTGATAGCCCACTTTCATGGCAATAACATCGTATTCCTGATCTTCAGTATCCAGCATCCGGTAGTTCATCACCGAAAAAGGAGTGAGATTTTTGAATTCCATCGTCCGGTCTCCTTAGTTCAAATCGATGTCTTTGCCACTGATTTGCACAGGGCCGCTGGCTTCGAACCTGAACTCTTTACCTTTGATGGTAATTTTGCCATCTTTGTCCATTCTCAATGTGCTCTTACCGCATTTCAGCTCAATCACCTTACCGGCACTAATAGATAAAGTTTGCCCCACAGAAATCCTTTTCTGCATACCCACCGTTTCTTTCTGACTAACAGAAACTGAAGTATTCATACTGGCACCAACATTAATCCTATAGCTTGCCCCTACTCTCAATATTTTGGTGAGTCCAACCATTTCAGTACTACGAAGCTGTACCATTTCCTGTCTATTCTTTTTCACGACAACAGCTTGTTTTCCATCAACTGCCTCAGTGTGATTACCTTGTACCTGAGTAGTGCGGTTATTTAGTACCTTGGTGTTCATATCTTTTTGGGCATGAATAAACACCTCTTCGCTACCTTTCGCGTCATCAAAACGCAGTTCATTAAACCCTTCTCCTTTGTGAGTGTGGGTTTTGAAGGTGGTGCGGGTTTTCTCAGCAGGCAAATTAAGTGGGGAGCGATTGCGACCGTTGTAGTTACAGCCTGTCACGATGGGGCGATCAATATCACCGTTAAGGTAAGAAATAATCACTTCCTGACCGATGCGGGGGATCGCCATAAAACCGAATCCATTACCATTCCAGCCCTGTACTACACGAACCCAACAGGAGGAACTATCTCCTGCTTCATCGTGGCGGTTCCAGTGAAAATGTACTTTAATAGCACCGTGTTCATTAACAAAAATTTCCTCACCCGGTGGCCCTACTACCGTTGCCAGTTCATCACCATCTGCCAGCGGCTTATAACGGTATGGTGGTCGCCAGTCGTTTTTTCCCGGAATAAAAGTGACGTTATTGGTCAGAGTTGTGCCTTCTCCCGCAATACCTGCCGCTTGTGGCTGAGAACCGTAATGGTTAACAGTAACGATTTGCCAGCGGTTATTCATGGCTGCAATCGGATGGGATTTCAAAGTAAAAATTTTACCGGGACGTAACTGAACACAGTTTGTCTGGGCCGAACCCAGTTTACTTTCGCTATTAAGTTGGCTCAGGCGTATTTCACCCAGCGGTTTACCTTCTTTACTCCACGGGAAACGACCGGAACTTTCAAATATTGGGTGACGCCCGCCTTGCGGTAAATCAGCCTGAATCTGCAAGGGCTGAGAAGGTCTCAACCAATTGTAATCTTTATGAATATATTCATCCGGGCAGAGGTATTCCCCATATTGCCACTGCCAGGCTGTAGTATCTTTATTATCGGTATTGGGCTGATTGTTATAAGTCAGGCTCAGATCTGCTTTCATACCTAAATGGGAATCGCTGAAAAAGAGTTGCTCCTCCTCAAACCAAAACGCAATTCCTTCTTCAGCCGCCAACCGGCACCAAAAATCATAGGCAGATTCACGTTTCTGTGTGGTGTATTCCCGTACAGGGTGAAGATTACTGTCTTCATAGAATTTGCTATCAGATTTGACGCGGTGTTCTTTCAACAATTTTTTGAGGATATCCGGTACTGACTGGCGCTGAAAAAGGCGGCTATCCTGATGAAGAGTCATACGCCACATTTCTGGCCGGATAGTAAAAATATAATAGGTTTGTCTTCCGTCAGTATTGCCCTGTACAGCACCTGCCACAATACCGTTAACTTTACGCTCCGCTTTACCATCGCGAGTCACTGTTAAAGAAGCATAAGTTCCCAGTTGGTCATTAAGAACAATATTATTAAGGGAACTGACTACCGTCAGTGACAAGTGGTAAAGCTGTGACAGCCCTTCCTGTAAGCTGAAATTCACAACCTGAAAGGTCGTCCCCGATAACGCACCTATCTGGCAAGTAAAAACTAACCCATCCATTTGTATCTCCTTACATAATTGGACGATATCCTTGCAGCGGGCAAGGCGATAGCAGCCATCGAATATTAGAGCTCTGCCAGATAATCGTCATACGTATACGCATATCTTCGCTAAGGCAAAATGGTAAGAACTGGTAGAGAGCGTTGGAGAACCGGAACAGTTCTCCCTGACTGATATAAGCTGATTCATCTAGTATTAGTTCAACGTGGACACAACGATGAGGCACACCCCGGATAAGCCAGTCACCGGGCGTAGACTGGATCTCCACAATACCTGCCGTCATTCGTCGAATATCGCGGTGCGTATTGCGATCCAAATCAGCATAAAAATCATAATCCAGCAGCAGTTGTTTAAGAGCAGATACCGAATTCAGCCAGAATCCGTTGGCAGCATGATGTGACAATATTCCCCAGTAACGGGAACAATCTGTCACGGGAGGATAGGCACAAGAAGCCGGCGTCAGATTTCTGGCCTGCAACCCGTCAGGAATATCCTCTTCTGTTAAACAAATATCCCCTGCCACCAACCTCGGCAAAGCGGTATTAAACGTCGTTAAACGACAGGTGAATTCCTGCTCTGGCGGCTGTTCCATCAGGCGAGCATTGCTGTCATAAAACACCAGAGCATATTCCAGACGTTCGAACGCATCACGGGTAACATCCAACGCATAAAACCAGGTTTTTTCATCTGCGCCGCGAAAGAAATGCGTGAACTGGCTTATAGGTAAAAATTGAACTCGTTTTCCCCGCTCCTTACCTGGCTCATCTTTTAACTGAAGCTCAGTGATGCGTAAAATCCCCTGTTCTGATGGCAAAGGCAATGGGTAACGAGCGGTATCCGGCGTAAAAGGAAGGGTGATTTTCAATTCACGTTCTAGATTTACGACAGGTACACAATGGAGATGAAAAGCATCGGCCAGTTGGGCTTCAGTAAGAAACAATGCTTCATTGAGCTTTAATGTGATGCTGAATTGTCGGCTTTCGATCATGGACAACCGATTACGCATGACTGTGGGTAACGATAACGTCAGAAAATGGTGAACATGTGGCAGGTAAAGTGATTCTATTAACATCTGAGGTGCCCAGTTTCCTGCTGTTAACGCGGGAGCTGGTAAAATCATGCGTGAAATTCCCGACAGAGGTTCAAACCAAAAGGGTTCAGCCGAATAATTCAATCCGTTATGGTTTAGTATCGCACCCCGTAAGTTGCGGCACAGAGCAAGCATCAAAGCATCGGCTACTGTCTCATCAGGGCTGAGAAACAGATTAATGGGGCTGATGGGCCAGTAATCATCCCCGCCTGTATATTGGAAAGTCAGGGTAATACTGCTGGTTTCCTCCTGACAACTCATCTCCCGAGCGACCAGCATCAGAGGCTCAATATTACACTCTCTGCCTGTAACAAAAGTTGCCCCTGTATTTGATGAAATTTCTGATCCACGCCGTAATATATCGGCGGATTTAATTCCTTCCATTGCACTAAACTGAACAACACTGGTTGCTGGAATTCCTTTAACAGGTAATGCTTTTAATTGTTGTAGCAGAGGTAAAGTAATTTCAGGAAAAGCATCATCTATTTTTTGATGTAAACGAGCCATTAACACAGAAAAACCCTGATTCAGCCGCTCAATATCAGGATCACATCCATTAAAATTTTCTGCTAAATGTGGTTTTTCTTTACTGGCTAATTTTTCAATTTGCTGTAGGTAATCCAATTCCCACTGATAATAAAATTGAAAATTATCCATGCCTGTCTCTTTTTTAATAGTCAGCAATTTAAATACTATATTTATTTTAATAGCGTAAATATCGCCATTACCCTCTTATACCTATTCAACTTCAAGATGCGTGTTATATCTCCCCGCGGCGCGGCGAGATATAAGGACTCACCTCATATTGCCCGTTGTAACTTGAAGTTTATCGAGCATATATACCTAAAGAAAAACAAGTTAGTTAAAACCAGAGAAAATAGAAAAACAAACATAAAAATCAAAAAGATAAATTAAATTAGGAATGATAAAAAGGACTTCAGTTCTGATGAAGAAGAAAAAACACCTTCGTTTATTATCAATCATGAATTTACACAACAACATAATCTAGTCAAATAACGTTTATAAATGTTTAATTAACAATATTTAATTAAATCCAATAAAATATTTAAATAAACAACTATATTCATCAGATATTAAATTCAGAGCTAACCTCTGAGTGAATATTCAGCATCTTATCTTATATTATTATTGTTACTGCATGATCATCTGTGAGCTGTATAAATATTACTCTCACTAGGTACTTTTTCGTGTTTTGATAAGATGTTACTTGCCCGATACCCTCGATTCGCGTAAAACTATTACCTAAATTATCGATAATAACTCCACAACTCTCCTGATTATTATGTTTCAAAACAATCCGCTGCTTGCTCAGCTAAAACAGCAACTACATTCTCAAACCTTGCGTGTAGAAGGTTTAGTCAAAGGAACAGAAAAGGGCTTCGGCTTTCTGGAAGTCGATGGTCAAAAAAGTTACTTTATTCCTCCTCCTTATATGAAGAAAGTGATGCACGGCGATCGAGTCAGTGCTGCTATTCATACCGATAAAGAAAAAGAAGTCGCTGAACCGGAAGAACTGATTGAACCTTTCCTGACCCGTTTTGTTGGCCGGGTTCAGAAAAAAGAAAACGACAACCGACTGTGGATTATTCCCGACCATCCATTGTTAAAAGACTCTATTCCATGCCGACCCTCCAGTCAGTTAACTCATAATTTTGAACAAGGTGACTGGGCAGTTGCTGAAATGCGCCGTCATCCATTGAAAGGTGATCGCGGGTTTCATGCTGAAATAACCGGCTATATAACTCGTGGTGATGATCACTTCGCTCCGTGGTGGGTTACGCTTACTCGCCACAGTCTGGAACGTGAAGCCCCATCAATGGCAGATTGCCAGTTGGATGATGGTTCTCTTGAGCGTATCGACCTGACCTCCCTTAATTTCGTCACAATCGACAGTGCAACAACTGAAGATATGGATGACGCACTGCATATTGTCAAAAATGATGATGGTAGCCTGAAACTGTCTATTGCTATTGCCGACCCGACTGCCTATATCAAGGCGGGCAGCGATCTGGACACAATCGCTTATCAACGCAGCTTTACCAACTATCTGCCGGGCTTCAATATTCCAATGCTGCCCCGCGAACTTTCTGATGATTTGTGTTCGCTTCGTCCGAATGCGCGCCGCCCTGCTCTGGTTTGTCAGGTTTCCATTCTGGAAGACGGCCAATTAGGTGATGACATTCAATTCTTTGCCGCTTGGGTCGAATCGAAATTCAAGCTGGTTTATGACGAGATTTCTGACTGGCTGGAAGGTCAGGAAGGCTGGAAACCGGGTTCAGATGCTGTCACTGAACAAATCACACTACTGAAAGAGATGTGTGAACGCCGTAATAACTGGCGTCAACAGCACGCTCTGGTATTTAAAGATCGCCCTGATTACCGGTTTATTCTGGATGAAGGCGGCAATGTCACAGATATTGTCACTGAGCAGCGTCGCTCTGCAAACCGCATTGTTGAAGAGGCAATGATTGCAGCTAACCTTTGTGCTGCGAAAGTCCTGCGCGATAAGTTAGGCTTTGGTATTTATAACGTTCACACCGGCTTTGAGCCAACACAGATTGAACAGGTTGTTGACGTACTCAAAGAACACAGTATTGAAACCTGCCCGGAAGCACTTATTGGGCTGGAAGGGTTTTGTGAATTACGCCGTGAGCTGGATAAGCAACCGACTCAGTTCCTTGATAGCCGTATCCGCCGCTTCCAGACCTTTGCGGAAATTAAAACAGAACCGGGTCCACACTTTGGGTTAGGTTTTGACGCATACGCCACATGGACGTCCCCTATCCGTAAGTACAGCGATATTATCAATCATCGTTTGCTGAAAGCCGTTATTCAACACACTGAGGCAGAGAAACCGGCTGAAGAGATCTGTTTGCAGCTGTCCGAACGTCGACGCGCAAACCGTATGGCCGAACGCGATGTTGGTGACTGGCTCTATGCCCGTTATCTCAAACCTTATGCTGGCACAGATAAAATCTTTGCTGCTGAGATTATTGATATCACTCGTGGTGGTCTGCGTGTTCGTTTGGTCGACAATGGTGCAATTGCTTTCGTTCCGGGGCCATTTCTGCATTCCGTCCGTGACGAGCTTCAATGCAGTCAGGAAACCGGCTCTGTCCTGATTAAAGGAGAAGCAGTTTATCGCCTGAACGATATTATCGATGTGCGCCTTGAAGAAGTCAGAATGGAAACCCGCAATATCGTGGCGCGTCCTGTTAGTTAACACAGGATCAACATAATAGGCTATTCCCAATAAAACGGGGATTTCCAGAACATAAACACACTGCCGCTATTATAGGCGGCAGTTTCATAACAAAACTTAAACCATCGTTTAATTTTATATGAAATTCCCTACACAAAAAATCATCCCTAAATTCATACCCAAGTTTATACATGGTGCTGTAACACTCTTACCTTTACTGAGTACTCTGATAATTTTCCCTTCTCAGGCATCTTCCGGTCACAGTCAGCAAGAGCAACTAATTAATCAGCTCACTGCTTTGGAACAAAGTGCCAATGGGCATCTTGGAGTGCTCTTAATCAATAGCGCAGACAATTCAACCATCGGCTATCGCGCAAATGAGCGTTTTCCATTATGTAGCACCAGTAAATTTATGGCAGTGTCTGCGCTACTGAAAAAAAACGAAACAGATGAAAATTTGTTAAAACAAAGAGTTAATTACAAACAATCTGATTTAGTTGAATACAGTCCGATTACTGAAAAATATATTGAAACTGGTATGACACTGGCGGAGCTAAGTGCAGCAACTTTGCAATACAGTGATAATACCGCCATGAACCTGATCATTAACCAGTTAGGTAGTCCTGAAAATGTGACAACATTTGCCCGAACTCTCGGTGACACGATGTTTCGGCTGGATCGTAAAGAACCAGAATTAAATCTGGTTCAGCCGGGTGATGAGCGTGACACTTCAACACCTCAGGCTATGGCAGAAAGCCTATATAAACTGACTTTAGGTGATTCCCTCGCACCAAAACAACGTACACAACTGGTGGAATGGCTGAAAGGAAATACCACTGGAAATGCCAGTATTCGTGCTGGCTTACCAAAAGATTGGGTTGTCGGGGATAAAACCGGTCGCTGTGATTATGGCTCAACCAACGATATTGCCGTAATCTGGCCGACAGGCAACCGAGCACCACTGGTATTGGTGGCTTATTTCACTCAACCCGGTGATAAAAATGCCAAAGCCCGCCCTGATGTACTTGCAGAAGCAGCGCGTATAATGATTCAGGCTGAATAAGATCCTATAACGGGAATTATGAACACAAGCTATGCCATAAGTCTGTTACATTGCATAGCTTGTGAATATCGATAAAGTGAGATGAAAAGCTAAATCAGCCACCAGCCAGTTTGACTTTCATGCCTTTCGCTTCCAATAACTGTTTTAGTAAATCGCGTTTATCACCCTGAATTTCAATCTCACCATCTTTAACTGAACCACCGCAGCCACATTTTTTCTTCAATTCTGCGGCTAGCTTAGCAATAGTTTGATCATCAGCATCAATTCCTGTGATAACACAAACACCTTTGCCTTTACGCCCGCTGGTCTGGCGTTGGATACGCACAATCCCATCACCTTTAGGACGAGCCGATGGCGCTTTTTCTTCCTGAATGCGGCCGCTATCTGTTGAATAAACCAGACGTGAGTTATTATCCATGAACAATCCCGATTGATTCATTAATTTGCTGCAATGCCAATGCCGGATTTTCAGCTCGTGTAATCGGACGCCCGATCACCATATAATCCACACCGGCCTGAATTGCCTGTGGTGGTGTCATAATACGGCGTTGATCCCCGGCATCCGAACCTTCAGGACGAATACCCGGAGTAACCAGTTTGAATTCCTGACCACATGCTGCTTTCAGTTGTTGTGCTTCATGAGCTGAACAAACCACACCATCCAGACCACACTGTTTAGTCAGTTTCGCCAGACGTTCAGCGTGCTGAGCTGGCGTCACATCAATCCCGGTGCCTAACAAATCAGACTGATCCATGCTGGTCAGGACAGTAACGGCGATTAACAATGGTGCATCTTTACCATAAGGTAATAAAATTTCTTTAGCAGCGGTCATCATTCTTTCCCCGCCACCGGCATGAATATTGACCATCCAAACGCCCAATTCTGCCGCTGCGGCTACAGCTCTTGCTGTGGTGTTAGGAATATCATGAAATTTGAGATCCAAAAACACGTCAAAACCACGCTGGTGCAACATACGGACAAACTGCGGGCCATTTAATGTAAACATCTCCTTGCCCACTTTCAGACGACAAGATTGAGGATCAATCTTATCGACAAATGCCAGTGCTGCATCCTGATTGTCATAATCCAACGCAACAACAACCGGTGATTCAACTTGCTTACCTAAAGCTTGACCTGTATGGGATGTCATTTTTTAGCCTTTAATTTTAAAATGAATTTTATTTCGCGCATAAAAATTTTATAAATAAAAAACGCCACCAATAAAGTGACATTGTCACTGCCCGTCTAAACCACGAATGGGTTTAATTGTGTCCCACGAACGACATGAAGGACAATGCCAATAAAGTGAACGAGAAGTAAAGCCACACTTATGGCATCGATAATCGGGTTTGGTTCGGATCTGTTCACCTACCATATTACGCAGAAGAAGCAAACTTTCTTTGGCCCGTCCTTCTTCTGCATCAGCCAGATGGTAATCCATCAGGCGATAAAAGAGACGCATCGTCGGATGACGTTCCAACTGGCGATTAATATAAATCTGGGCTGTATCACGCCCCTCTTTTTGTTCAATAATGTCGGCCAGATGGATCTCTGTAATTGCTCCGCAATTTTCTTCCACGCAACACCGGATGAAAGCTTCCCACTCTTCCGGCTGAACAAGCTCCCTATAGCACTCCTGCAACATCGGCAAAACTTCGCTAACCAGTTGTTTATCCTGCTCGAGAACTCGTTTCAGCACCTCAGTGGCTTTGGTATATTCTTTCTGCGCCATATAAATACGGCCAAACATGATAGATACACGGGCACAATTTTTATTCGCCTGAGCAGCCTTATTCAAATACCCGATAGCATCACTGAAACCGTCTTCCCTCATTCCCTGTAGAGCTAATTCACAATAAAAATGGGCGATTTCTTCACGGAATTGCTGTTTACCCAACCTGACCAGTTTCTCTGCCACCTCGATGGCTTTGCTCCAGTCACTGGTTGATTGATAGATAGTCAGCAAAGAATTAAGCGCGCTCTCCCGAAAATCCTTTTCATCAATTAACTGAACAAACATATTTTCTGCCCGATCATATAACCCGGCAGCCATGTAATCTCTACCGAGCTGCTGAGTAGCCAGTAAACGTTGTTCAAATGTCAGGGAGGCACTTTCCATAAGGGATTGGTGAATACGGATGGCTCTTTCAACTTCACCACGGGAGCGGAACAGATTTCCCAGCGTTAAATGTGCTTCAAACGCGGAACTGTCCTCTTTTAACATATCAAGAAACAGATCGACTGCCTTGTCCTGTTGGTTCGAAAGTAAAAAATTAACCCCATCAACATATTCACGGGACAGACGGTCTGCCGATTGTTGCTTATCTTGTTGAGCACTTCTGCGTCCCATATACCAGCCATACGCGGCAGCAATAGGAAGCAACAGAAACAACAGCTCTAACATGGAGTATTATTCCTTGTCCAGGACCACTGAGGCTTGGGAGGCCGTTTTTGTCGATAATTCAACTGGCTGCTCCAACTGGGTCTCCAAGCGCTTAATTTTACGTTTCGCGCGTCTTAACGACATGCTGGTGCGCAGATAGAACCCGCCACAAATGCCCCATCCAAGAGCAAAACCGATGGCAAATAAAAACGACAGCAAAGTGGATATCGAATAATCACCTTTGGCAATCAAATAATTGAAGGTTACCACTTGATTATTATTTGCTCCCAGTGTTACTGAGATAACAAAAACAACCAGTGCCAGTAATAAGATCAGAAAATATTTCACATTGTTTCCTGTTATCGATTGTTGCTGATTGATATGCCAAATAACAGACATAGTGGCTTGCTAAATTAGCATTTCTCATCTACGCAAAGGAAGTATTTTATTGCACTAAACCAATATTTCACCCTTTTTGTGACAATATTCTACTTTGCTGCCTGTAATTCCGTCACTGCTTTCCGTTGAACAAGCATATCCAAATAAAACAAATAACTAGATGTATCACTATATATGAATTTTCACCGGCATAAAGGCACCGGATAAGTCTACAAAAATATGTTTACAGTTTAGCATGTTAATATTACTGCAAACTGCAATTGTCTCTCCTGTGCTTTATCCGAAAATCCGGCATATCTTTATCTACGGACATAAGCATAATTTCTGTTATACTCGCGATGCGTACATGCGCTGTAATCAGAGAAAATTTTTGCGTAGTTTTAGCTGATTTCCAAACTGGTATTGTTCTGAGTATCGCAATATTGTCATTGTAACGAGCTAAATCAACATATGAATACAAACATACAGCTAACACGAGTAGCTGAAGCCAAACTGCCCACTCCCTGGGGCGAATTTCTGATGATTGGATTTGAAGAGATAGAAACAGGCCGAGATCATGTTGCCCTTGTATATGGTGACATTTCTGGTAATGAACCGGTTTTATCCCGTATCCATTCAGAGTGCCTGACCGGAGATGCTTTATTTAGCTTAAGGTGCGACTGTGGTTTTCAGCTCGAAGCTGCTCTGTCACAAATCAGCCAGGAAGGCCGGGGTGTTCTGCTATATCACCGCCAGGAAGGCCGCA
Organism: Xenorhabdus sp. PB61.4; assembly: GCF_963894935.1. NCBI lineage: Bacteria > Pseudomonadati > Pseudomonadota > Gammaproteobacteria > Enterobacterales > Morganellaceae > Xenorhabdus > Xenorhabdus sp. PB61.4. The sequence continues at coordinate 6,276 of NZ_CAWQJR010000202.1, read as the reverse complement.
ATATTGGTCTGCTGAATAAAATTCGGGCCTATGCATTGCAGGATAAAGGTGTTGATACTGTCGAAGCTAACCATCAGTTAGGTTTCGCTGCCGATGAGCGAGATTTCACTCTGTGTTCAGACATGTATAAATTACTGGGTGTACATGCTATCCGTCTTCTGACGAATAATCCACAAAAAATGGAGACTATGGTCGGAGCCGGCATTAACATTGTCGAGCGTGTGCCGCTTATTGTAGGGCGTAACCCTAATAACGCTTACTACCTTGATACAAAAGCGCGCCTGATGGGGCATCTGCTGTCCAAATCCAGCTAATTTCTTTCTACAAAAAAATAAAAACTGCGTCGGTGTGGGCGCAGTTTTTCATTTCAGCAATGCTTATTTTTACTTCAGCATATTGCGGATAACATAATGCAATATGCCGCCATTATAGAAATAGGCGAGCTCTGTATTAGTATCAATTCGACAATGGGCATTAACCTGAATTTCCTCCCCACTAGGGTAAGTAATTTTCACAACAATAACCTGCCCGGGCTTTATATCATTCAATCCGCCGATATCAATGAATTCATCCCCAGTCAGGTTAAGAGTTTTACGAGTGATGCCCTGTGGAAACTCCAGCGGTAATACCCCCATTCCAATCAGATTGGAACGGTGAATTCGCTCAAAAGATTCCGCAATAACCACTCTTACACCCAATAAGCTGGTTCCTTTCGCCGCCCAGTCACGACTGGAACCAGAGCCATATTCTTTACCAGCAATAATGGCAAGCGGTTTTTTCTCTTCCTGATAACGCATAGCCGCATCATAAATAGCCAGCTGGCTTTGTGACGGGATGTGGCGCGTATATCCCCCTTCAATACCGGGCACCATTTCATTACGAATACGAATATTAGCAAATGTTCCACGCATCATAACTTCGTGATTTCCGCGCCTTGAACCATACGAGTTAAAATCTTTCGGTGCTACGCCATGATCCTGTAAATATCGCCCAGCCGGGCTATCTGCCTTGATATTCCCTGCGGGAGAAATATGGTCTGTTGTTACTGAATCCCCTAAAATGGCCAGAATATTAGCCTGATGGATATCCGTTACCAGCTCAGGCTCCTGAGTCATGTGGCTAAAGAAAGGCGGAAGACGTATATAGGTTGAATCCGGCTGCCAGGAATAAGTGGCTGAACTTTCGACTTCCAGTGCTTGCCAGTTTTCATCGCCGTCAAACACCGCACTATATTCCTTGTGGAACATCTCGGTTCTGACTTTTTCCACCGCTTCAGCAACTTCCTTACTGCTCGGCCAGATATCTTTCAGATAGATATCACGCCCCTGCTGATCCTGCCCAATTGGTTCACTGGTCAGATCGCGTTTCATACTACCGGAAAGAGCATAGGCCACGACCAGTGGCGGAGAAGCCAGCCAGTTAGTTTTGACCAATGGATGAATACGCCCTTCAAAGTTTCGGTTGCCGGAAAGCACGGCTCCGACTGTCAAGTCAGACTGTTTAATCGCAGCCTCAATCTCATCCTGCAATGGCCCTGAATTACCAATACAGGTAGTACAGCCGTATCCCACTAAATTAAAGCCTAACTTTTCAAGATAAGGCATGAATCCGGCCAGATTCAGATATTCTGTTACCACTTTAGAACCCGGAGCCAGTGACGTTTTAACCCATGGCTGCCGTTGTAACCCCTTCTCAACCGCTTTTTTAGCAAGTAAGCCGGCTGTCATCAATACACTGGGATTGGAAGTATTAGTACAAGAGGTAATAGCTGCAATCACTACCGCCCCTTCCTGCAAAGAAAATGCCTGGTTATCTACTGTCACAGGGATAGATGATTGCAGCCCCTGCTTTCTATTAATATCCAGATCCATTGAGGACTGGAAGGCATGTGGAACACCACCCAGCGCGACTCTGTCCTGAGGACGTTTTGGCCCCGCTAAACTGGCTTCTACCGTAGACATATCCAGCTCAAGACTGCTGGTGAAAATTGGCTCATCTCCGGCATGACGCCATAATCCCTGCTGTTTGCTATAAGCCTCAACCAGCGTAATTTCATCTTCGCTGCGTCCGGTTAATCGCATATAACTCAGGGTAATATCATCAACAGGGAAGAAACCACAAGTTGCGCCATATTCCGGCGACATATTGGCAATCGTCGCCCGATCTGCCAATGGCAAATCAGCCAAACCATCGCCGTAAAATTCAACAAATTTGCCGACCACACCATGTTTACGCAGCATCTGTGTGACAGTCAGCACCAGATCAGTCGCGGTGATCCCTTCGCATAATTTTCCTGTCAGTTTGAAACCAACCACATCCGGGATCAGCATGGAAATTGGCTGCCCTAGCATCGCGGCTTCGGCTTCAATTCCGCCAACGCCCCATCCAAGCACACCGAGACCGTTAATCATTGTGGTATGAGAATCGGTACCAACCAATGTATCCGGGTAGGCAAAATCCCTTCCGTCACGGTTTTCATACCAAACCGCCTTGCCTAAATATTCAAGGTTAACCTGATGGCAAATACCTGTTCCGGGAGGAACAACCCGGAAGCGATTGAAGGCTTTTTGCCCCCAGCGTAAAAATAAATAGCGTTCATAGTTACGCTCCATCTCAATCTGAACGTTCTCTTCAAACGCCTGCTCAGTTCCGAATTTATCCACCATGACAGAGTGGTCAATCACCAGATCAACCGGTGATAAAGGATTCACCTGATCTACATTGCCACCAAGCCTTAAAACAGCCTCTCTCATTGCAGCAAGATCCACGACGGCGGGTACACCGGTGAAATCCTGCATTAATACACGGGCAGGACGATAGGCAATTTCCCGCTCAGCATGACCGCTTCGTTGCCATGCCACCAGCGCTTTCAGGTCATCTTCAACAACAGAATCACCATCAATATTACGCAAAAGGTTTTCAAGCAGAACTTTCAGTGACTTAGGGAGGCGGGATATTTCACCCAGTTGCTCAGATAACAGAGGTAAACTGTAATAATGGTAGGTCTTACTGCCAGAAGTTTCACTGTTAATGGAAAGTGTTGAGGCACAGTCCGTTTTCAATTTAGACGACATAACTCCTCCATTTTTATATTTATGACCAGCTACACCCTATGAATTTCAATTTGAAAAACGACGGATATATATGATTAAACATAACATACTAGTAGATAATTGTTATTCAGCTTTCACATATTTTGCCAACCCGCTGTAATTCCTCACTTATTGACAAACTTTAGTGATGACACCCACAAAATAGATATGTTCTATTGATGGCCGGAACTGATATTCAGCGCCCAGAATATCATCATCAACCATATTATTGTTTATTAACTATTGGAAGGCGAATTATGGATAACGAAATTATTATTAAGCGTGAAAATTATCTAAACCAGATAAAACAGGCTGAACAATTTTTTTGTCATAATATTGAAGATCATTTCACTCTCTCCGACCATCGATTCAGCGATGCTGATGGCCTAGTTCAATTTGTCATTGCATCACAACTCAATGAGAAATCGAATGTTATGAAGAAGATGGACGATATAAAAAAAACTCAGATAGCTCTTTCTTCTATTGCAACTGATTATATTATCAGATACTCCGATACCCGTGGCCGACAGTACAGAACAGATGTCCAGTTCTGGGGTGATATTATGGGAAAGCTGCCATTAATGAGTGTCAGAAATATTGAAAAGCAAACATATCAACATGTTATGAAAGGTTTTTCTATCGCAACCAATTTATTACAGCTGATCATGGATATCGTTGTGAATACTAACTCTCCGGGCATGAAGAGCTTTTCACAGTTTCTGCAAAAACAGGGGGATGCGATCAGACTCGGGCTGAAAAAAAATGATGACCGTTATTCAACAATCACACTGGCAAGCATCATTGAGGCAGTCGGTAACGATAATCAAGTCATATATATTCCCAAAATAAAGCTTTTTAAGCTGGATTTTGACAGAGCAAATTCAGAAGTTACATCAAATTGCGCTTCCAATGAAACTATCAATGTTGAATTTAATTACTCTTCCTGCGTGTCATTATTTGATTATCAGGCATTGGAAGATCCAGAAATAAAATCGGCTTTTGAAAGTTTTCTTCTTAAAAACAAACGAGCATCAATAGAAAAATCAGATAATTTTTTTAGCGGCGAATTTTAAAAAAAGAAAATTATAAATTTTGATTTGAATAATATATTCATATACGATTGTTATATTATTATGTCAGCGTTATTCTGAAACCAGTTAAATTTATTGTTATCGGAGTGATAGACATGTATACGCCTCACAAAATGCAAATGCAGGACAGAGAAGATATTACTAAGTTTATTTCTACTTATAGCTTTGGATTGCTGGTTTCTCCCTCTTTGGCCGGAACACATCTTCCTTTAGTCCTGAATCCCGATGAAGGAGAATATGGTACGTTATACGGCCATATATCTAAGGCCAACCCACACTGGAAAGAATTAGAAAATCAGCCTGTTCTGGCCGTTTTTACCGGCCCTCATGCCTATATATCGCCTACGTGGTATGAATCTGAGCATGCTGTACCCACCTGGAATTACACTGCTGTTCACTGTTACGGTGTCACAAAATTTTTAAATGGCAATGAAACTCAATCAGCTTTAAAAGATTTAGTTAATAAATATGAGCCGGGGCTAATGAACAACACTGAGTTAATGCCAGAGGAATATCTCAATAAACAACGTCAGGCAATTGTCGGATTTAAAATCACTATCACGAAAATAGATGCAAAAGAAAAACTAGGGCAGCATAAAAATCAGGGTGATCAAAGAGGCGTTTTTTCCGCTTTGAAGGAAAGTAAAATGCCAGACAATAAAGAACTCGCTAATTATATGAAAATACGTAACGTCGGAACCGGAGAATAATTAAACAGTCTTTTAACTCTATAAAGATTGTCTGTTTATTGCTTGTCTTTATTCATGAGATACAGAAAAGCAGAGAAAAATAGCCGTGGCTATTTTTCTCTGCTTTTCTCTGAACCCGTACTTCGCTTATACACAATGGATTTCAAGATGCGTCGCGGCGGCAAGGGAGAAAATCCCCAGGAGCATAGATAACTATGTGACTGGGGTGAACGAGCGCAACCAACAAAGAGGCAACTTGAAAGACGAAGTGTATATACCATTTTATATAATCGGTAATTCAATATCCTTGAACATTTCTTCAATTTCTTCATTAGATCGCAAGGCAACCGCTTGATCCACGACATTACGGGTTAAATGTGGAGCAAAACGCCAGATGAAATCGTACATATAACTACGCAAGAAGCTGCTACGACGGAAACCAATCTTAGTTGTGCTGTAACTAAACTTATCACGCATGTCGATTCGAACCAGATCACTGTCCTGAACCGGCTCTACCGCCATACTGGCAATAACCCCTATTCCCAGTCCCAGACGGACATATGTCTTAATCACATCGGCATCTGTCGCAGTGAATACAATTTTAGGTTTAAGCCCTGCACGGTCAAAAGCAACATCCAGCTCAGAACGCCCTGTGAAACCAAAGGTGTAGGTCACAATCGGGTATTCTGCCAGCTCTTCAATGGTGACATTCTGCCTTGCCGCCAATGGGTGATCTTTGGTGACAACAATCGAACGATTCCAGTGATAACAAGGCAGCATGATGAGATCACTATAAAGATGAAGCGCTTCAGTAGCGATTGCAAAATCACTGTTCCCTTTACAGACCTCTTCTGCAATTTGAGTTGGTGAGCCCTGATGCATATGAAGGGAAACATTAGGATAACGCTCAATAAAACCTTTAATAACAGGCGGTAATGCATACCTTGCCTGTGTGTGTGTCGTCGCAATATATAAAGACCCACGATCAGGGTAAGTGTGTTCACTGGCAACTGAGCGAATCGAATCAATTTTTGACAGAACTTCACGTGAAATACGGACGATTTCCTCACCAGCCGGTGTAACGTGTGTCAGATGTTTTCCACTGCGCGCAAATATTTGAATACCCAGTTCATCTTCAAGCATCCTTACCTGTTTGCTGATCCCTGGTTGAGAGGTATACAATCCTTCCGCCGTAGAAGAGACATTCAGGTTGTGATTAACCACTTCAACGATATAACGTAATTGCTGTAGTTTCATATCAGCACTGTCCCTAAATTGTAATTTATATACGAATGTTTTTTGTAGTTTATATCAGCTCTATATTGCTAATAGTTATTCTCATATAACCATATAGAATATATTTATGTAGACATATAACTACTATAACACTTGCTGTATATATAT
>NZ_CAWQJR010000201.1:0-23729 GCF_963894935.1 Xenorhabdus sp. PB61.4 | reverse complement strand
GTCAGGGGAAGTACTTATTGAATTTGTTTTTGATGGTGGAATTGAAAGTTATTCTGGAAAATTAATTTCATAAAATATTTGCTTTATATTAATATGAGGGAATTGTTATGATGAAATTATATTCTATGATTTTTTTTATTATAGTATCATTGTTTCAATATGCTAATGCGACTGAAATGATCAAAGGGGATTTTGATCGTTTTGAAAACTTTACTTTAAAATTTAAAAATAACTCTTCAGATAGAACGCTAACAATAGATAACGTAGAGCCTAAGTGTATGTTTGGGGAAGATAAACAACCTATTATTTTGAAAGCTGGCGATAAACATAATGAGAGTTTTAGCGATAGTAATTCAGGTGATTGTATAGCTAAGAATAAATCTATAGAGTGGAATATATCGTCTGATGATGGGGACTCTTGTTCTATTGAGTTGGATCATTATTATAATGATACTGGCTGGTATGTTTTTTTTCATAAAAAGAGTGAGTGCGCTAATTTTAATATTAGTGCTACATGTGATGAATCAAATTGTTTAGATTACACCGTTCGTTTTTATCCTGATACTGATTCGATTAACATTGCCCTTAATATCATAAAAAATGATCCACCTCCACCTCCACTTCCGCCTTATTGTGATGATTGTTTTGATCCTCCGTGTCCTAGTGGGTGGAAAATTGGTGGTTTTGGCGGAGGGGGATGTTGCCCTAGACATGCAATATGCTAGATTTTTTCTTTACAATGATATTGTTGAATTAGAGGTAAATAAAATTTAATTAAGTTGTCACTGAGAATTCTTTTTTTATTAAAGAGTTTTTTAGTGACAACTTTTATATTTTATTGGAGGAGGAATATTATCATATTGCATATGTGCGATTTTATTTGGTTTTTAAGGTTATGTTTTAAATTTGCAGAACGCGATAAAAGATAAATAGAATTGATGCTTTAATTTTTTTACCTTCGTCAGTACTATCTGAACTTAGTTGAGATTACACTAATTATTAACACATAACTGAGTTTAAAGGAGTTGGGTTTGGAGCTGAAATGTAGAGGTTTTTTATTTGATTTGGATGGTACGCTGATCGATTCACTGCCTGCTGTTGAACGGGCATGGATTAAATTCGCAGATAAGCTGGGTATTGGTCACGATGAAGTGCTGAACTATGTGCATGGTACACCAGCATTATTATCAATACGCCATTTTATGCCTGATGCCACAGAAGAAGAGATTATCAGTACGTTTAAGTGGATTGAAAAAATCGAAACAGAAGATATGGAAGGTATTACTGCCTTGCCCGGTGCTATTGCCCTGATTGATAAACTGAATGCGCTGGAGATCCCCTGGGCCATTGTTACATCAGGAACGATCCCGCTTGCTTCTGCCCGCCATAAAGAAGCTGAATTACCAGAGCCAGCCCATTGGGTGACAGCCGAATCAGTCAAAAACGGTAAACCAAATCCTGAGCCTTATTTGCTGGGAGCACAAAAATTAGGGCTGCTGCCGGAAGAGTGTGTGGTTTTTGAAGATGCGGCAGCGGGTATCCATGCCGGATTAGATGCGGGCTGTCAGGTTGTGGTTGTTCATGATGAACCGGGAATTCCCCGTCGTGACGAAATTCATATGACTGTTACCAATCTGGAAGATATCGAAATTGTTAAATCCGGCGGCTATGTAACGATTTATCAAATGAATCAGATAGATTGTTGATCTGAGCCGAAGAATTATTCATATAAAACAGGTTTAATGCTCCCAGTATAGGTTCTTGTTGATAATCTCCGGCCTGCCTGTCAGCAGGCCGTCTTTTCTGATAGAGGCTGTATTGAATACTGAACTGTTGTGGGTATTGGCCCTGTTATTAGTCGCGATTGTCCTTTTTACAACTAATAAAGTCAGAATGGATGTCGTGGCTTTACTGGTTATTACTGCTTTTGTCCTGAGTGGTACGCTTTCCTTAAATGAAGCCACTATCGGTTTCAGCGATCCTAACGTTTTATTGATTGCAGCACTGTTTGTCATTGGTGAAGGGCTGGTGAGAACAGGTGTGGCCTATCAGATGGGAGACTGGCTGGTTAGGGTGGCGGGTAACAGTGAAACTAAAATGTTGGCTTTACTGATGTTATCCGTTGCCGGACTGGGTGCTTTTATGAGCTCCACGGGCGTTGTAGCCATTTTTATTCCGGTTGTTTTAAGTGTGGCAGCCAGAATGCAGACTTCATCCGGGCGGTTAATGATGCCATTAGGGTTTGCCGGCCTTATCAGCGGTATGATGACGCTGGTTGCAACACCACCGAATATGGTGGTGAATAGCGAACTGGTGCGTGAAGGGTTACAAGGTTTTGGTTTCTTTTCCATTACACCTATCGGAATTTTAGTTTTATTGGCGGGAATTATTTATATGTTACTCGTCCGCCGTTGGCTGGGAAGTAAAACACCGCCAAGACCTGATGAGCGCTACCATCGTTCATTTCGTGACCTTATCCGTGATTATAAACTATCAGGGCGCGCCCGACGTCTTGCTGTCCGACAGAATTCACCGTTAATAGGCCATACTCTGGATGAGTTAGGGCTACGTGCACGTTATGGGGCGAACGTAATTGGCATTGAACGCTGGCGAAAATTTCGCCGTGTTATGGTGGCAGCAACTGGCGAGACAGAACTGCGTCAACAGGATGTCTTACTGGTGGATATGTCCGACAGTGATATAGATTTACGCCAATTCTGTAGTGAGCAACAGTTAGAACCCATGATATTACGCGGTGAATATTTTTCTGATCAATCTAGGGAAGTCGGAATGGCAGAAATCTCCGTGATCCCTGAATCGGATTTATTGGGGCAATCACTGCGTAGTATGAAGTTCCGTACCCGCTATGGATTAAATGTGGTAGGTATTCGGCGCAGTGGTAATGCTCTGGCTGGTAAGCTGTTTGATGAGCCTTTGTTGCTGGGCGATACTTTACTGGTAATCGGTGACTGGAAGCTGGTGCGGGAGCTGAGAACTAAAGCACCGGACTTTATTATGCTGAATTTACCTGTTGAAGTAGAAAGTGCTGCACCAGCCGCATCTCAGGCTCCTCATGCCTTGTTTTGCCTTGCGCTAATGGTGGCGATGATGCTGACCAATGAAATTCCGAATTTTATTGCCGCTTTGATCGCTTGCTTGTTGATGGGGCAATTTCGCTGTATTGATATGGAGAGTGCTTATCGTGCTATTCACTGGCCAAGTATTATCCTGATTGTTGGTATGATGCCATTTGCACTGGCGCTACAAAAAACCGGCGGGATTGATTTGATTGTCAGCGGATTAATGGATATTGCCGGTAATATGGGCCCACGTGCCATGCTGGTCTGTTTATTTATTCTTTGCGCGGTTATTGGGTTGTTTATTTCCAATACAGCAACTGCGGTATTAATGGCACCCATTGCGATTGCAGCAGCCAAACAGATGGCAGTATCTCCTCTTCCTTTTGCAATGATTATTGGAGTCGCGGCTTCGGCGGCATTTATGACGCCGGTTTCTTCTCCGGTTAATACGCTGATATTAGGGCCGGGTGGATATCGTTTTGCCGATTTTCTGAAATTGGGTGTGCCTTTTACCTTGGTTGTCTTAGCCATTAGTGTGGCTGTTGTGCCTGTTCTTTTTCCTTTCTGAGTATTTTTGTTGGCTAAGTATCTTGAAATCTATTGAATAATAATTGCGTGATGCATTTTGAAATAGATTGAATAGATATCAGGCAGCTTAATAAGAATGTTAAGCTGCCTGATTTTTGCAGACCCGGCTGTTTTTATAGGCTAATTTCATCAAGAGAGAGACTAAAACTCGGAACAAATACGGTTATGAAATAATCCATTTCCTGACTGTGGCGTTTTTCTAATGTTTTTTCTAACCTGATTTTGGCCTGATTAAATTCAGAATTACCAGCGGATAATTCTTCCAGACATTTTAAATAAGCGCATATTGCATCAGCCTGTTTAATAATATTAGCTTCTTCTTCAGTATGATATTGATCATCTAAAATAGAACGAAAATCATTTTGTAATTCAATCGGTAACATATCTAATAATTTATGTTGGGCGATTTTTTCTATTTTTTTATATTCATGAGCAATTTGAGGATTGTAGTATTTTATTGGGGTTGGCAAATCCCCGGTAATAACTTCACTGGCATCATGATACATTGCTAATATTGCAATTCGTTCTGCGTTGATATTCCCATTAAATTTACGGTTTTTTATTATTGCCAAGGCATGCGCAACAAAAGCAACCTGTAAACTATGTTCTGAAACATTTTCTGTGCGTACATTACGCATAAGAGGCCAGCGATTAATCAATTTAAGGCGGGATAACTGGGCGAAAAAATGGCTCATAATCTTCTCTTACAATGAAACAGGGTGATTATGATTGTGGGCGTTGGTAGGGAGGAAGTAAACCCCATAGCTTTCAGGTTGCAGCTTTATACCCGTCGTCTTTCAGGTTGTCTCTTTGTTGGCTGCGTTCACTCATCCCGGTCGCATAGTTACCTATACGACCGGGAATAACTGAGAGGCTAGCCTTTGGTTAGGCAAATTCGTTCCTGACGAATTTGTCATTCCCTTGCCGCCGTGATGCAACTCGAAATCCATAGGGTATATTGGCTGCATCCTGAAGGCTGTGAAATATATAACTGATTTATTTTTATGTTATTTTTGCCGGTAATTGCCAAGGAAGCGGGCAAATTTTTCAATGGCCATTTGCAGGTCTGCGGTATGTGGCAATGTGACAATACGGAAATGATCCGGTTCCGGCCAGTTAAAAGCTGTTCCCTGAACTAATAATACTTTTTCCTGTAACAAGAGATCCAAAACCATCTTCTGATCATCATAAATATTGAAACGTTTTGTATCAATTTTAGGGAACATATAGAGAGCACCCATCGGCTTCACACAGGAAACACCGGGGATCTGGTTGATTAATTCCCAGGCATGGTTGCGCTGCTCATAAAGACGCCCGCCCGGAAGAATGAATTCACTAATACTTTGATAACCACCGAGTGCGGTTTGAATGGCGTGCTGCATCGGGACGTTAGCGCAAAGGCGCATAGATGCCAGCATTTCCAGTCCTTCGATATAACCTTTTGCCTGTTTTTTCGGGCCGTTTAGTACCATCCATCCCTGACGGAAACCAGCAACACGGTAAGTTTTTGACAGACCATTAAAGGTAACAGTAAAAAGATCCGGTGCTAGTGCAGCGATGGAATGATGTTGGGCTTCATCGTACAGGATCTTGTCGTAAATCTCGTCCGCGAAAATAATCAGGTTATGCTGGCGGGCAATTTCCACGATTTCCAGCAGGAGTTCTTTACTATATACCGCGCCAGTCGGGTTATTCGGGTTAATGATGACGATACCACGGGTACGGGGGGTGATTTTACGGCGGATATCATCTAAATCAGGGAACCAGCCTTGTTGCTCATCACATAAATAATGGACAGTTTTACCACTGGAAAGAGAGACGGCAGCAGTCCAGAGCGGGTAGTCAGGAGCCGGAACCAGCATTTCATCGCCGGTATTGAGCAAGGCCTGCATAGACTGAACAATAAGTTCAGAAACACCGTTACCGATAAAGATATCTTCAACGGTAACATCCAGCATATTCCGCGCCTGATAATGTTGCATGATCGCTTTACGCGCTGAGTACAGGCCTTTCGAATCAGAATAGCCCTGGGCAGTTGGCAGATTGCGGATAACATCAACTAAAATTTCATCAGGTGCTTCGAAACCAAATGGAGCCGGATTACCAATGTTTAATTTCAGTACTTTATTCCCTTCCTCTTCAAGCCGTTTAGCTTCTTTAAGGGCGTTACCTCGAATGTCATAGCAGACATTATCTAATTTGCTGGATTTATTAATGGAAAACATAGGGTGCCTTAACCTTTTTCTTGGCAAAAGTGGATTTTATCCGGCTTACAAAAAAATCTAATGTTCAATGTACTCCTCTCTGTCAATCTTTTGAAGAGCCCATGATATCTTTGGTTAAAACGGTTGTTTTAAAGTCTAATGGATAAGTCTGCTATCTAAAAACATGAGCTTATTTGGTTTATAGTTCTGGTTGTTTTGTATATGTTGGAATTTAATTCCATATAATGAGGTGTTTTTAGTTTACGAACTGTTAAAAGATAAGGAATGATGCTGATTTTTAGTTTAAATCATAAAGGCAGGCTGAATTGTCAATAAAAGTAAGATAATTTGTATAATGTATTCTTATAATTTATCTTTGCCGACATAAAATTAATTAAGGCTTTTATCTTAGATACTTCGAGAATCTTTTTGAATTTTTACCCGTAACATTTTCATGACTTTTCAATAAAAGTATTAATTCATTAAAAATACTAATATTGTTTGCTTTGATTAAGTTTTGCGAATTGAAGTTATGTTATTCTTTGAAGCAAGTCAGAAAAAGACTATTTGTACTGGAAATTGGTGGTTATGTAAGGTAAATAGGTTTTTACTTAGCCATTAATTCAGTGATTGCATAAATTTTGTTAAGAAAGGAGAAAATAAAACCCATGATGATATAAGTAGTAAAAAAATGCAGTAAACCTTTGCCCTCTTTAATAGAGTAGAGTAGTGTCAGAATTGGTATTATTTTATTTGATACTGCTGAAGTAAAAACACCAGGTTAGTTAGTAATTAAAATCAAAAAAAAGTGATGAATAAACAATGATAAATGCAAATCGTCAGATAATAAACCTCGATCTCGATCTGCTAAGAACTTTCGTTGCCGTTGCTGACTTAAATACTTTTGCAGCAGCAGCAGCAGCAGTTTGTAGAACGCAATCGGCTGTTAGTCAGCAAATGCAACGTTTGGAGCATTTAGTGGGGAGAGAATTATTTGCTCGCCACGGGCGTAATAAGCTCCTTACCGAGCACGGGCTTCAACTTCTTGGTTATGCACGCCAAATTCTGCGTGCTAATGACGATGCTACCGCATCATTGACATATAATGATGCAGACGGTGAACTAAGAATAGGAGCGTCTGACGATACAGTCGATACTCTGCTTCCTTTCCTGTTAAACCGTATTGCTTCTGTCTATCCGCGTATTGCTGTTGATGTGCGTATTAAACGTAGTCAATTTATTGAAAGTATGCTGGATAACCATGAAATTGATTTAGCATTAACCACAGCAAAAATTAATCATCATCCTAGTACTGTACTTCGTTCTTCACCGGTATTGTGGCACTGTGCGCCTGACTTCCAGTTACAGGTGAATGAGCCGGTTCCCCTGGTTGTGATGGACGAAACGAACACTTTCCGTCAAATCGCACTTGATACCCTTGATATGAGTGGTATTCCGTGGCGTATTGCCTATGAAGCTGCCTCCTTATCCGCTGTTCGCTCTGCTGTTAATGCAGAGGTTGGTATTACTGCCCGTCCTTTGGAAATGCAGAATGCTGACTTAAGAATTTTGGGTGAGAGCGAAGGGCTGCCACGTTTGCCAGAAATACAGTTCTTCTTGTATCGGAACAGTAATGAACAAAATGAATCAGTTCTGACAGTTTTTGATGCTATAGAAAATAAGAAAACACCTTATACCGTGACATCCATTGAATCAGATGAAACAGATGATATTGATGAATCTGATGACTCTCTTGAATCCATTGAAGAATCCTCAGTCGAAAATATAAACGAGTAATATTACGTGTGTTTTATAGGCTAATATTTCCATTTTATTTGTGGAAATATTAGCCTGTTTCTAAATATATATTAATAACCTTTTCCTGTTTCCATTCTAATTGCTGATATTTACTGTCAGAAATATCCCTTATTAATTTTATTATCCTTTCTAATTTTAGTTAATGTAATGTTTCTTTGTTAACAACTTTCATTTTTTAAACTGATAAAATAGATCTATTTTCAGAAATAGTCGCGTAATTAAACTCAAATTGTTTCTTTTAGAAACAGTCCATTAATGGTTGAATGAAAACTGTTCTGTTGTTGAATGTTTTTCAATGAAACTGTGCACTTGATCATAAAAATATCCCCCCCTGCACAGTGGAAAGACAGGTTTTTCCTGAGATAATAGTGTAGTAAAGTCGAGTTATCGGTTAGACTAGTTATAGTGTGTTGTTAGTTTTTTGTCCTACTGACACGTTTTAGCGATACACCAGCACAATTGGTTAATCAAAAGTTTGTGCTTTGTAAAATAAATTAGTAAACATATTTGTCGTAACTGACAAAATTGTTGAGAGGAATAAAAACCAAAATGATCCATGCCTTTCAAGCAATTGATTAGCACTGTTTCAGATTTGGTTGTTATCCCTTCCCATGAATCGATGTGGTGCAACACTGCCGGTTAAAAGAGCAGACACCTTGACACCACTTTTGATGAGTAAGCAACGAGTATGTCTACATCTACTGGAGTTTTGGCCCATAACTGGGCATTTGCGATTTTCCTGATAGGTGCTCTTGGGCTGGCTGCGGTCATGTTACTGGGAGCGTACTTTCTTGGGGGCAGAGCAAAAGCCAGAGCAAAACACGTCCCTTATGAATCGGGTATCGATTCTGTCGGCAGTGCCCGTCTTCGTCTGTCGGCGAAATTTTATCTGGTTGCCATGTTTTTTGTCATCTTCGATGTTGAAGCCCTGTACTTATACGCGTGGTCAGTCTCTATCAAAGAGAGTGGCTGGCTGGGCTTTGCCGAAGCAAGTATTTTCATTTTGGTCTTATTAGCCGGCCTGGTTTATCTGGCTCGCATCGGAGCACTGAACTGGACACCCGCACGTTCAAGACGTCAGGTTAGTCATCCCAGTGCTGATGTTCATACCGCTGATGTCAGTACCACTAATGCTAATACCACCAATGTTAATACCAACAACAGTCAAATGCAGTAATAGCGAGGCATAAAGATGGATTATACGCTCACCCGCATAGATCCGAACGGTGAGAATGACCGTTACCCCCTGCAAAAGCAGGAGCTTGTCAGCGATCCTCTGGAGCAGCACGTCCACCGTAGTGTCTATATGGGTAAATTAGAACATGCTCTGCATGACATGGTGAACTGGGGAAGAAAGAATTCCCTGTGGCCTTATAACTTTGGCCTTTCCTGTTGTTATGTAGAAATGGTGACTTCTTTTACCGCAGTTCATGACGTTGCCCGTTTCGGCGCTGAAGTACTGCGGGCATCTCCCCGTCAGGCTGATTTCATGGTTATCTCAGGTACATGCTTTGTCAAGATGGCACCTGTGATCCAGCGCTTATATGACCAGATGCTGGAGCCTAAGTGGGTTATTTCTATGGGAGCCTGTGCAAACTCAGGCGGGATGTACGACATTTATTCTGTCGTGCAGGGAGTTGATAAGTTTATTCCCGTCGATGTCTACATTCCCGGCTGTCCACCGCGTCCTGAAGCCTATATGCAGGCACTGCTGTTATTGCAGGAGTCTATTGGCAAAGAGCGCCGCCCGCTGTCATGGGTCGTTGGTGATCAGGGGGTTTACCGCGCAAATATGCAATCAGAAAGAGAACGGAAGCGTGGTGAACGTATCGCAGTGAAAAACCTGCGTACCCCAGATGAGATTTAAGGCTTTTAGCCGCTATTTTAAGGCTTTTCAGCCATAAAAATAACCAGAGCAATGTCGTAACTCAAGATTATGTTGCGATCACATTAAACCCTGATCAAGCGTTGTGGTGAAGAATGATGACAGATCAGATAGCGCAAGAAAGCGTACGGCCTGCTTGGGAAACCAGAGATCACATTGATGATCCGGTCGTAAGTGAGCTTAATCGCCAATTTGGCCCTGATGCGTTTACTGTCCAGCCTACCCGCACTGGTATGCCGGTTGTCTGGATTAAGCGGGAACGGTTAACGGAAGTAATCACGTTCCTGAGAAAGTTGCCCAAACCTTATGTCATGCTGTTTGATTTGCATGGCGTTGATGAGCGTCAGCGTTCTCACCGGGAAGGTCTGCCGGCGGCGGATTTTTCGGTGTTTTATCATCTGCTTTCCATCGAGCGTAACCGTGACATTATGTTGAAAGTTGCACTTGATGAGAGAGACCTGAATATCCCGACTATCACGTCAATTTTCCCGAATGCCAATTGGTACGAACGTGAAACGTGGGAAATGTTCGGCATTACATTTAATGGTCATCCGAATTTACGTCGTATCCTGATGCCACCTACCTGGGAAGGTCATCCGTTGCGTAAAGAGTATTCAGCTCGCGCCACGGAATTCGATCCTTTCATGCTGACCAAACAGAAAGAAGATCTGGAAATGGAAGCCCTGACTTTCAAGCCAGAAGAGTGGGGCATGAAACGTGGAACCGAAAATGAGGACTTCATGTTCCTTAACCTCGGGCCAAACCACCCGTCAGCGCATGGTGCATTCCGCATCATTCTTCAGCTTGATGGTGAGGAGATCGTTGATTGTGTTCCTGACATCGGCTATCACCACCGCGGTGCGGAAAAAATGGGTGAGCGTCAGTCATGGCACAGTTACATCCCTTATACCGACCGGATTGAATATCTGGGGGGATGCGTAAACGAAATGCCTTATGTACTTGCAGTTGAAAAACTGGCAGGTATTGAGGTGCCTGAGCGTGTGAAAGCTATCCGCGTCATGCTGTCTGAACTGTTCCGCATCAACAGCCATCTGCTGTATATCAGTACCTTTATTCAGGACGTTGGTGCGATGACCCCTGTGTTCTTCGCCTTTACCGACCGTCAGAAGGTTTACGATGTTGTTGAAGCCATTACCGGCTTCCGTATGCATCCGGCCTGGTTCCGTATCGGTGGTGTTGCTCATGACCTGCCGCGAGGCTGGGATAAACTGCTGCGTGACTTGCTGAACTGGTTGCCGAAACGTTTGAACTCCTATGTCAAGGCGGCGCTGAAAAACAGTGTCCTGAAAGGGCGTTCTGTCGGTGTCGCTGCCTACAATGCGAAGCAGGCACTGGACTGGGGCGTGACAGGCGCGGGTCTGCGTGCAACCGGCATTGAGTTTGATGTGCGCAAATGGCGTCCTTATTCCGGTTATGAAAATTTCGACTTTGAAGTACCGGTTGGTTACAACGGCGATTGTTATGACCGCGTGATGCTGAAAGTGGAAGAGATCCGTCAGAGTATGCGCATCCTTGAGCAGTGTCTGAAACATATGCCGGAAGGCCCGTTCAAGGCTGATCATCCACTGACTACGCCACCGCCAAGAGAGCGCACCCTGCAACATATCGAAACCATGATTAACCACTTCCTGCAAGTGTCATGGGGGCCGGTTATGCCAGCCAATGAATCATTCCAGATGATTGAGGCGACTAAGGGTATCAACAGCTACTACCTGACCAGTGATGGTAGCACCATGAGTTACCGTACCCGTATCCGCACACCGAGTTTCGCACATTTACAACAGATCCCTTCGGTGATCCGCGGCAGTCTGGTTTCCGACCTGATCGTTTATCTGGGTAGTATCGATTTTGTTATGTCTGATGTGGATCGCTAACGATGCAAAGTGAATTTAACGCAAACAAGCAGGCACGCCTTGATGTGGTCAACGTGACAGACACTCAGATAACGGATGAGTTTGTACTGAGTGCCGGGGAACGTGATGCTATCGAGCAGGAAAAACACCACTACGAAGATCCGCGTGCAGCGTCAATCGAAGCACTGAAAATTGTACAGAAGCAGCGTGGCTGGGTGCCGGATGGTGCAATTTCAGCCATTGCAGAAGTATTAGGCATTCCCGCCAGTGATGTGGAAGGCGTGGCGACATTCTACAGCCAGATTTACCGTCAGCCGGTAGGCCGCCACATCATTCGTTACTGTGACAGTGTTGTTTGTCACATTACGGGCTTTCAGGGGGTTCAGGCGGCAATTGAAAAGCATTTGAGCATCCGTCCGGGTCAAACCACGACAGATGGTCGTTTCACATTATTGCCAACCTGTTGTCTGGGTAACTGTGACAAGGGGCCGACCATGATGATCGACGATGATACCCATAGTTATGTGAAACCCGAAGAAATTGAAAAATTGCTGGAGCAGTATCAATGACAACGCATTCAGGAGTGAAAGAAATTATCCGCACAGCGGAAGCTCATCCCCTGACATGGCGGTTGCGTGATGATCAACAACCTGTCTGGCTGGATGAATACCGTAGTAAAAATGGTTACAAGGGAGCCGAAAGAGCACTGAAGGGCATGGCTCCTGATGAAATTACCACACTGGTGAAAGATGCTGGCCTGAAAGGGCGCGGTGGAGCGGGCTTTTCCACAGGGTTGAAGTGGAGCCTGATGCCGAAAGATGAAAGCATGAATATTCGCTATCTGTTGTGTAATGCCGATGAAATGGAGCCGGGAACTTATAAAGACCGTCTTCTGATGGAGCAATTACCGCATTTGCTGGTGGAAGGAATGCTGATAAGTGCTTTCGCGCTGAAAGCATATCGCGGCTATATCTTCCTGCGTGGTGAATATGTTGAAGCTGCTGTTCATCTGCGTAAAGCCATTGAAGAAGCGAAAGCAGCAGGGTTACTTGGCAAAAATATTCTGGGCAGTGGTTTTGATTTTGAGCTGTTTGTGCATACCGGCGCGGGACGTTATATCTGTGGTGAAGAAACCGCACTGATTAACTCCCTTGAAGGGCGTCGTGCCAACCCTCGTTCCAAGCCACCATTCCCGGCAACAGCAGGTGTCTGGGGAAAACCAACCTGCGTCAATAACGTAGAAACTCTGTGTAATGTTCCGGCTATTCTTGAACACGGTAAAGAGTGGTACATCGGATTAAGTGAAGGCAAAAGTAAAGATGCCGGCACTAAACTGATGGGGTTCTCTGGTCGGGTCAAAAACCCGGGCTTATGGGAACTGCCATTTGGCACCACTGCCCGCGAAATTCTCGAAGATTATGCTGGTGGTATGCGTGACGGGCTTAAATTTAAAGCCTGGCAGCCGGGGGGAGCAGGAACCGACTTTCTGACCGAAGAACATCTTGATCTGCCGATGGATTTCGAACACATCGCCAAAGCCGGAAGTCGTTTAGGCACCGCGCTGGCAATGGCCGTTGATCATGAGATCAACATGGTTTCCCTGACCCGTAATCTTGAAGAATTTTTCGCCCGTGAATCCTGTGGCTGGTGTACGCCATGCCGTGATGGTCTGCCCTGGAGTGTCAAAATTCTCCGTGCCATTGAAGAAGGGAAAGGCCAGCCCGGTGATATCGAAACACTGGAGCAGCTCTGTCGCTTCCTCGGCCCCGGCAAAACTTTCTGTGCTCATGCTCCCGGTGCCGTAGAACCCTTGCAAAGTGCCATCAAATACTTCCGTGAAGAATTTGAGGCGGGGATTGTCACCAGAGATTACGGGAATACCAGCCTGATTGCAGGCATCCAGCCAAACCTGCTTAAGCAGCGTTGGTAAAGAAGAATTTTTGATTAACGCCTGCCACGGCAGGCCATTGGGAAGCATGCTGACTATGGCTACGATACATGTAGACGGCAAAAATTATGATGTAAACGGGGCTGATAACCTGTTACAAGCCTGCCTCTCGCTGGGGCTTGATATACCTTATTTTTGCTGGCATCCAGCGCTGGGAAGCGTTGGCGCTTGCCGCCAGTGTGCGGTTAAGCAATATCAGAACGCGGAAGATACACGTGGTCGTCTGGTGATGTCCTGTATGACGCCGGCCTCAGATGGTACGTATATCTCCATTAATGATGAAGAAGCAAAACAGTTCCGCGCAAGTGTGGTGGAATGGCTGATGACTAACCACCCTCACGACTGTCCTGTCTGTGAAGAAGGTGGTAACTGCCATTTGCAGGATATGACGGTGATGACGGGGCATTCATTCCGTAAATACCGTTTTACCAAACGCACACACAAGAATCAGGAACTGGGTCCATTTATTGCTCATGAAATGAACCGCTGTATCGCCTGTTACCGTTGTGTCCGCTACTACAAAGATTATGCGGATGGCACGGATTTGGGTGTTTACGGTGCACATGACAATATCTACTTTGGCCGCCCTGAAGATGGCACACTGGAAAGTGAATTTTCCGGTAACTTAGTCGAAGTTTGCCCGACAGGGGTATTTACCGATAAAACGCACTCTGAACGTTATAACCGTAAATGGGATATGCAGTTTGCGCCGAGTATCTGCCAGCAATGCAGTATCGGCTGTAACACTAGTCCCGGAGAACGTTACGGAGAATTACGCCGCATTGAAAACCGCTATAACGGCACAGTTAACCACTATTTCATGTGTGACCGTGGCCGCTTTGGTTATGGCTATGTCAATCGTGGTGATCGCCCTCGTCAGCCACAACAGCTTCGTGGTGATCAGTGGATCTCACTGAATGCTGAGCAAGTGATGCAGGGTGGGGCAGATATTCTGCGTCAGGCGAAAAACGCGATTGGTATCGGCTCGCCGCGTGCCAGTATCGAAAGTAACTTTGCACTGCGTGAGTTAGTAGGTGCGGAGAATTTCTATAGCGGCATTTCAGCAGAAGAGCAGCACCGTCTCGACATGATGCTGGAAATTCTGCAACAGGGTGGGGTTTATACACCATCTTTGCGGGAGATCGAAGATTACGACGCTGTATTAGTGTTGGGTGAAGATTTGACACAGACAGGTGCCCGCATGGCGCTGTCGGTACGTCAGGCAGTTAAGGGTAAAGCCCGTGAAATGGCGGCAGCTCAAAAAGTAGCTGACTGGCAAATTGCGGCAGTGATGAATATCGGTCAACATGCCAAATACCCGCTGTTCCTGACCAGCGTTGATGATACCCGTCTGGATGATATCGCAGCATGGAATTATCGTGCTCCCGTTGATGATCAGGCCCGGTTCGGCTTTGCCGTGGCACATGCCCTGAATAGTATTGCCCCTGCTGTCGATGACCTGCCGGATGAACTGAAAGCGAAAGTAGAAATCGTTGCTCAGGCACTGCGTGGAGCGAAGAAACCACTGATTATCAGTGGCAGTAATGCAGGCAGTGATACCCTGATTCAGGCTGCCGCTAATATCGCATGGGCACTGAAAGACAGCGGAGCCAATGTCGGTCTTTCCTATGTAGCCGCCTATGCGAACAGCCTTGGTCTGGCGATGATGGAGGCGCAGTCGCTGGATGTTGCTTTACAGCGTATTGCTAAAGGCGATTCAGACACGGCTATCGTGATGGAAAACGATCTCTACCGTCATGCTCCTGCCGATAAGATTGACAGTGCACTGAATAGCCTGAAAAACCTGATTGTTGTTGATCATCAACATACCGCCATTATGGATAAAGCCCATCTGATCCTCTCTGCTTCCAGTTTTGCAGAAAGCGATGGCACACTGGTGAATCAGGAAGGTCGTGCGCAGCGATACTTCCAGGTATATGAGCCTGCATTCTATGACAAATCCGTTGTTATGCTGGAAAGCTGGCGCTGGATGCACTCTCTGCATACAACCTATACACAGCGTCAGACGGACTGGACTCAGCTTGACCATGTGATTGAAGCTTGTGTCAAAGAAATGCCGCAATTCAAGGGCATCGTCAATGCTGCACCGGATGCCACATTCCGTATCCGTGGTCAAAAACTGGCCCGTTCACCTCATCGTTACAGTGGCCGTACAGCCATGCTTGCCAATGTCAGTGTTCATGAACAGCGCCAGCCACAAGATATCGATACAGCGTTTGCTTTCTCAATGGAAGGAAACAACAGCCCGTTTGCGGATCGTCAGCAAATTCCGTTTGCGTGGGCGCCAGGCTGGAACTCACCACAGGCATGGAATAAATTTCAGGCGGAAGTGGGCGGTAAGCTGCGTTTCGGCGATCCCGGTGTACGCCTGATTGAGACAGTGGATGGTGGTCTGAACTACTTTGACAGCATTCCGGCAGCCTTTAGTGCGCAGAAAAATGAATGGTACATCGCGCCTTATTTCCATCTGTTTGGTAGTGAGGAGTTATCCCAGCGGGCAGATGTCATTCAGGAGCGTATGCCTGAGCCGTATGTAATGATGAACCGTCAGGATGCTGAACATCTTAATGTGAAAGAAGGTTCCATGATGGAATTTGATTGTTCGGGGCAGCAATTGCGCTTAGCGGTGCGCCTGAGCAGCAATCTTGCTCAGGGTCAGATTGGCCTGCCATTGGGAATGCCGGGTATTCCGCCGGTTCTGGCAGGCAGAGCAGTCAATAACTTACGGGAGGTTGCATAATGAACTGGCTGACTCCCGAATTAACTGAAATTTTGATTTCTGTCCTTAAAGCGATTGTCATTCTGCTGGTTGTGGTTGTCTGCGGAGCGTTCATGAGTTTCGGCGAACGTCGCCTTCTCGGCTTGTTCCAGAATCGCTATGGGCCAAACCGTGTGGGGTGGGGCGGCTCATTACAGCTTGTCGCTGACATGATCAAAATGTTCTTCAAAGAAGACTGGGCACCACGTTTCTCAGACAGGATGATCTTTACTCTGGCTCCTATCGTTGGTTTCTGCTCTCTGTTACTGGCTTTTGCCATTGTACCGGTCAGCCCGACATGGATGGCGGCAGATCTGAACATCGGTATCCTGTTTTTCATGATGATGGCGGGTCTGGCTGTTTATGCGGTGTTGTTCGCTGGATGGTCGAGTAACAACAAATACTCGCTGTTAGGGGCAATGCGGGCATCAGCACAGACACTGAGCTATGAAGTTTTCATTGGTCTGTCCATGATGGGAGTTGTCGCTCAGGCTGGCTCTTTCAATATGGTGGAGATTGTGAACTCCCAGCAGCACCTGTGGAATATTATCCCGCAGTTCTTTGGCTTCCTGACATTCGCCATTGCGGCGGTTGCAGTATGTCACCGCCACCCCTTTGACCAGCCGGAAGCAGAGCAGGAGCTGGCTGATGGTTATCATATTGAATATTCCGGCATGAAATTCGGTATGTTCTTTGTGGGGGAATATATCGGTATTGTGACGGTGTCCGCTTTAATCGTCACACTCTTCTTTGGTGGCTGGCATGGGCCTTTCCTGCCTCCATTCGTCTGGTTTGCGCTGAAAACAGCATTTTTCATGATGATGTTCATTCTGATCCGTGCTGCGTTACCGCGTCCGCGTTATGACCAGGTGATGTCATTCGGCTGGAAAATTTGCTTGCCGTTAACTTTACTCAACCTGCTGGCGACTGCCGCAGTGATTTTGTACAACGCTCAATAAAGGGGTGATTAAACCATGACATTAAAAGAGTTATTGGTTGGTTTCGCCACCCAGGTACGCAGTATTTGGATGATAGGGCTTCATGCCTTCCATAAACGCGAAACAAAAATGTATCCGGAAGAACCGGTTTATTTGCCACCCCGTTACCGTGGGCGCATCGTTCTGACGCGTGACCCTGACGGTGAAGAGCGTTGTGTTGCCTGTAACCTGTGTGCAGCCGTCTGTCCGGTGGGGTGTATCTCCCTGCAAAAAGCCGAACATAAAGATGGTCGCTGGTATCCGGAGTTTTTCCGTGTCAACTTCTCACGCTGCATTTTTTGCGGACTGTGTGAAGAAGCCTGCCCGACTACGGCTATCCAGTTGACACCGGATTTTGAACTGGGTGAATTCAACCGTCAGGATTTGGTATACGAAAAAGAAGATCTGCTGATTTCCGGGCCGGGTAAATACCCTGACTATAACTTTTATCGTAAGTCAGGTATGGCTATTGATGGCAAAGACAAAGGCGAAGCCGACAATGAAGCCAAACCTATCGACGTTAAAAGCCTGTTGCCATAAGGAGCGATATTCATGGAATTTGCATTTTATATCGCAGGGTTGATTGCCATTCTGGCAACACTCAGGGTAATAACGCACACCAATCCCGTACATGCGTTGCTGTACCTGATTATTTCCCTGCTGGCGCTTTCAGTCGTGTTCTTTTCTCTGGGCGCCTATTTTGCCGGTGCATTGGAAATCATCGTTTATGCCGGGGCGATCATGGTGTTGTTCGTCTTTGTTGTGATGATGCTGAACCTTGGCAAATCAGTCGCTGATCAGGAAAAACAATGGCTGAAGCCGAGAGCCTGGATTGGGCCTGTAATCCTTTCGTCCATTTTACTGGTTATCCTGATCTTTGCTATTCACAGCCTGCCTGAAGCTGCAATCAGTGGCGAAGTGGTCAGTGCCAAAGAAGTGGGTATCAGTCTGTTCGGTCCTTACGTACTGGCAGTCGAGCTGGCATCCCTGCTATTACTGGCAGGGCTTGTGGTGGCTTACCACGTTGGTCGTGAAAGTCGTCAGGGTGAAGTACTCAGCAATCGTGTGGAGGACCAACAATGATACCTATGGAACATGGTCTGATTCTGGCGGCTATTCTGTTTGCATTGGGTTTCACTTGCCTGATTATCCGTCGTAATCTGCTATTTATGCTGATCGGGCTGGAAATCATGATCAATGCTTCAGCGCTGGCATTTATTGTTGCCGGTAGCTATTGGCTCCAGCCTGATGGTCAGGTGATGTACATTCTGGCTATTACACTGGCAGCCGCCGAGGCGAGTATCGGTCTGGCTCTGTTACTACAGCTGTACCGTCGTCGCCAGAACCTGAATATTGATATAGTCAGTGAGATGCGCGGATGAACTTACTCTATTTAACAATTCTGTTGCCACTGCTGGGATTTTTGCTGTTGGCATTCTCCCGCGGCCGCTGGTCTGAAAATCTGTCAGCGACCGTTGGAATCGGTTCTGTCGGGCTGGCCGCATTGGTGACTCTTTGGGTCGGGATGGATTTCCATACTCAGAATGAAGCTGGCGGGTTTGTCTATAGCCAGACATTATGGAACTGGATGAGCGTAGACAGCTTCAGTATTCCGGTCAATCTGGTATTGGATGGTCTGTCATTAACCATGCTGAGTGTGGTCACCGGAGTTGGTTTTCTGATCCACACTTATGCTTCATGGTATATGCGTGGTGAAGAAGGCTATTCCCGTTTCTTCGCTTATACCAACCTGTTTATCGCCAGCATGGTGGTTCTGGTTCTGGCAGATAACATGCTGCTGATGTACCTTGGTTGGGAAGGGGTAGGGCTGTGCAGTTACCTTCTGATTGGCTTTTATTACAAAACGCCTGCCAACGGTGCTGCGGCAATGAAAGCCTTTATCGTAACCCGCGTGGGTGACGTATTCCTTGCCATCGGTATGTTTATCCTCTACGACCAGCTGGGTACGCTGAGCTTCCGCGAACTGGCGGTACTGGCACCGCAGCATATTGAAGCCGGTTCCACAGCAATCACATGGGCAACCCTGATGATTCTGGGTGGTGCAGTGGGTAAATCTGCTCAGTTGCCATTGCAGACATGGCTGGCAGATGCGATGGCCGGCCCGACACCGGTTTCTGCTCTGATCCACGCAGCAACGATGGTAACAGCCGGTGTCTATCTGATTGCCCGCAGCCATGCTCTGTTCCTGATGGCGCCAGATATTCTGCATCTGGTGGGGATTATTGGTGCCGTTACCCTGCTGCTGGCGGGTTTTGCGGCACTGGTACAGACGGACATCAAACGCGTACTTGCCTATTCCACCATGAGCCAGATTGGTTACATGTTTCTGGCATTGGGTGTACAGGCATGGGATGCGGCGATTTTCCACCTGATGACTCATGCTTTCTTCAAGGCTCTGCTGTTCCTTGCTTCCGGCTCGGTCATTCTTGCCTGTCATCATGAGCAGAACATCTTCAAAATGGGTGGACTGAGCAAACGTATTCCATTTGTCTATCTCTGCTTCCTGGTGGGTGGTTCGGCGTTATCTGCCCTGCCGTTGCTGACAGCAGGCTTCTACAGTAAAGACGAAATTCTGTGGGGCGCGCTGGCAAATGGTCATATGAACCTGATGCTGGCAGGTCTGATAGGTGCATTGATGACCTCTTTGTATACCTTCCGTATGATCTTCATTGTGTTCCACGGGAAAGAGAATACCAAAGCGCATTCAGTTAAAGGTATTACCCATACGCTGCCGTTGTCAGTGCTGCTGGTACTGTCCACATTTGTTGGTGCTTTGATTGAACAACCGCTGACAGGTATTCTGCCGGGTAACGGTGCGCAAGGGCATGATGGCAAGATGACGCTGGAGATTGTTTCCGGTGTGGTTGCTGTGCTGGGTATTTTGCTGGCTGCCGCGTTGTACCTTGGTAAACGTAGTTTGGTCAATGCAATTGCTAACAGTACACCGGGGCGTTTCTTCTCGACATGGTGGTTCCATGCCTGGGGTTTTGATGCTCTGTATGACTGGGTATTTGTGAAACCATTCAAAGGTATTACACAACTGTTACGGAATGATCCTCTGAACTCACTGATGAATATCCCTGCCATATTGTCACGCTGGGGCAATAAGGGACTGGGTTTGAGTGAGAACGGACAGGTTCGTTGGTACGCTACCTCTATAGGGTTGGGTGCAGTGCTGGTTTTAGCTCTGCTGCTTTTGGTTTAATTAAGGGACACATTGCGCCATGCTACTACCTTGGCTAATTCTTCTGCCCTTCATCGGAGGCCTGCTGTGTTGGCAGGCAGAACGCTTCGGCACCCGTGTGCCGCGTTGGATAGCGTCTCTTGCGATGGGGCTGACTCTGCTGCTTTCTCTGTACCTCTGGATGCAGGGAGGCTATACGCTGACCAACCCACAAGGCATTCCACAGTGGCAATCAGAATTTATGATGCCGTGGATACCGCGCTTTGGCATCTCCATTCATTTGGCTTTGGATGGTCTGTCACTCTTGATGGTGGTTCTGACTGCGCTGCTGGGTTTAATGGCGATTCTCTGTTCGTGGAACGAAAACCAGCCGTATCAGGGTTTCTTCCATCTGAACCTGCTGTGGATCCTCGGTGGCGTAATGGGAGTCTTCCTTGCCATTGACCTGTTCCTGTTTTTCTTCTTCTGGGAAGTGATGCTGGTTCCGATGTACTTCCTGATTGCACTTTGGGGTCACAGAGGATCACAGGGCAAAACCCGTATTACGGCAGCGACGAAATTCTTCATTTATACTCAGGCCAGCGGTCTGGTGATGTTGATTTCGATTCTGGCACTGGCATTCATTTACCACGATGCAACCGGTGAGTGGTCATTCAGCTATGAAAAACTGCTGGATACCCCGATGTCACATACTGTTCAGTATCTGCTGATGCTGGGATTCTTTATCGCGTTCGCTGTGAAAATGCCTGTTGTACCTTTGCATGGTTGGTTGCCGGACGCTCACAGTCAGGCACCAACGGCAGGTTCTGTTGACCTCGCGGGGATTTTGTTGAAAACAGCGGCATATGGCTTGCTGCGTTTTGGTCTGCCTCTGTTTCCTCAGGCTTCTGCGGAATTTGCACCAATCGCGATGTGGCTGGGTGTCATTGGTATCTTCTACGGTGCATGGATGGCTTTCAGCCAGACCGATATCAAACGCCTGATTGCTTACACCAGTGTTTCGCATATGGGCTTCGTTTTGATCGCTATCTATACCGGCAGCCAACTGGCTTATCAGGGTGCCGTTATCCAGATGATTGCCCACGGCTTGTCAGCGGCCGGGTTGTTTATCCTGTGTGGTCAGCTCTATGAACGCCTGCATACCCGTGATTTGCGTCAGATGGGTGGCCTATGGGGACGAATTCAGCTGTTGCCGGCCATATCTCTGTTCTTTGCGGTAGCAACATTAGGTATGCCGGGCACCGGTAACTTTGTGGGTGAGATTATGATCCTGTTCGGCAGTTTCGGTAAATTTACCCTGATTGCTACGGTATCTGTCTTTGGTCTGGTTTTCGCCTCAGTATATGCTCTGTACCTGATGCAGAAAGCTCACTATGGTACGCCAAAATCTGATGATCCATTGCCACGGATGGATGCACGAGAAATTTCCATTTTGCTGCTGCTGGGTGCCCTGCTGGTTATTCTTGGTTTTTATCCACAACCGATTCTTGATACTTCGGCAGCGGCAATGAGCAACATCCAGAATTGGTATTCAGCTTCACTTTTAACTACAAGGCCGTAATTTGCCATGACAATAACTTCTGAACAATTGATCGCACTGTTGCCGCTATTAATCGTCGGATTGACGGTGGTGGTTGTGATGCTGTCCATTGCATGGCGACGCGATCATTTCACCAACGTTACCCTGACGGTAATTGGCCTGAATCTGGCACTGCTTTCTCTCTATTTTGTCGGGCAGCAGGAACCGATGGATGTTACTCCATTGCTCCATGTGGATCGCTTTGCCATGTTCTATACAGCACTGGTGCTGATTGCGAGCCTTGCAACGACGACATTTGCCTATTCGTGGCTGGAAAATTATCCCGATAACAAAGAAGAGTTTTACCTGCTGGTGTTGATTGCAGCTGCTGGAGGCATTCTGCTTTCTGCGGCTAATCACATGGCATCGTTGTTTATCGGTATTGAGTTAATCACTCTGCCACTGTTTGGCCTGATTGGTTATGCATTCCGCCAGAAACGCTCACTGGAAGCGAGTATCAAATATATGCTGCTGTCTGCGGCGGCATCCTCGTTCCTGTTGTTCGGTATTGCTCTGCTGTATGCTGAATCAGGCGATTTGTCCTTCGCATCACTGGGCAGAAGCCTGAGCGACAGCAAACTTCATGAGCCGCTGATTCTGGCTGGGCTGGGGATGATGATTGTCGGGCTGGGTTTCAAACTTTCCCTCGTTCCCTTCCAGCTTTGGACACCGGATGTGTATCAGGGCGCACCAGCACCAGTATCGACCTTTCTGGCTACGGCGAGTAAAGTGGCAATCTTTGCTGTTGTGATGCGCTTGTTTGTACAGGCACCTGTAACAGACAGTGAAACTCTGCGTATTGTACTCACGGTGATTGCAATTGCCTCAATCCTGTTTGGTAACCTGCTGGCACTGACGCAGAGTAATATCAAACGCCTGCTCGGTTATTCATCCATTGCACATCTGGGATATTTGCTGGTGGTCTTGATCGCTATTAAAGATCACAAACTGGCAGAAGAAACAGCTGGGGTCTATCTGGCAGGTTATCTGCTTGCCAGCATTGGTGCATTTGGCGTGGTCAGCCTGATGTCCAGCCCATACAGAGGCCCTGATGCGGAATCACTTTTCTCCTACCGTGGTCTGTTCTGGCACAGGCCAATTTTATCCGCTGTCATGACTATTATGATGTTGTCACTGGCAGGGATCCCGCTGACATTTGGTTTTATCGGTAAATTCTACGTTATCGCAACAGGTGTTGAAGCCAGACTGTGGTGGTTGACTGGCGCGGTAGTATTGGGAAGTGCGATTGGCCTTTACTTCTACCTGCGTGTGATGGTGAGTTTATACCTGCCAGCACCAAAAGCACTGAACCGTGATACCCCAAGAAACTGGGCCCGAACTTCTGGTGGTATTGTGGTACTGCTCACTGCATTACTGGTCCTGCTCCTCGGTGTCTGGCCACAGCCATTGATTGAGATCGTCCAGCAGGCGAAAAGCGTGATGTAGGGTTTATTCTTAAGCAATGATAAAAGCCCCGGTTGTGGTTGACCGGGGCTTTTGAGTTTATTGATTGGGAGTCATGTCTTCTAAAAAATCCATGAAGCAGGCAAAAGCCAGAGGTAAGAGAATAACCAATAATGCCCAACAAACTTGATAAAAATAATAGCCATTTCCCCATCTGGACATTTCGTTTCTCCCTTTCTCTAAGAATTGAGCTGATAATTTTCGAAACATCCTTATATAAATAAGCTTTCAAAATAGTAGATCACTTGAAGGGAACTCAGTCCAATTTTTGCGATCTGATTAATCGCCAAATCAAAAAAATCCCAAAATGGACTGAGTGATGCGAATC
>NZ_CAWQJR010000200.1:0-23994 GCF_963894935.1 Xenorhabdus sp. PB61.4 | reverse complement strand
TCCCCTGACAGTAACAAAACAACATTTCTTTATTTAAATACTCAAACGAAAATAATTTAAAGAAATCAAATTACCATTAAAAAACAAAATAAAAAACACCCAATAAATTAAATTAAAACTCTTACAAAAGATAATTAATATATATTACAAAATATCACGATACATAATAAACCCTTTAACAAAATAGCAATAATTATAGATAAACTCGATAATAAATATTTATTCAGCGACATCAATATTTATCCCTTAAAAAAGATTAAATGTCCCTTAGCCTTTTATTGTAAGCTCTATTATCCTCTATAGATTTCGAACTGCCCTCCAAAAAAGACAACTTAAAAAACGGCAGGTGTAGGAAGTTAAATAATGAAAGAGCATAATAAATGCCAGCTTATCAATAAAAGCTCAGAGATACATCGGGATAAGATAGATTTTTCTGGCTATGAAAAACCTATCTAAAAAACCGTATTAAATTTATTGGATGGGAAATTTATCAGTCAACCGATACAAAAACTGTCAGAATACACACTGACAGTTTAAATATCATCAAGAAATGAGTTATCCAACTGTTTGAACGCACGTTTCAGCAGTTCAGCCAGGGATAAATACGTTGGCGTGTTTTCGACTGGCATCATCGCGATCCCTGCTTCGGCAAATTTTTCACGAATTTCGTAAAACCATTTCAGCAAACTTTCCGGTAAAGGAGTCGCCGCACGTTTTCCCAGCCACCAAAGCCCCTGCAATGGCAGGCTACAGGCAAACAGAGCGGTTGCGATAGATGGTCCTAACTGCCCGCCCAGTGCGATTTGCCATGTCAGGGTAAAAATCGCCAATGGGGGCATAAAACGGATGCCAAAACGGGTCGCTTTAATGATGCGATTTTCAGGAAACACAGGAGCAAGCTGTTTTTCCAGTGGCCACGTCTTCAGATATTGTTGCCCCAGCTGGACTTTTTTGAACCAACCGTGGTTGGCAGGTGGCATCGTATTCATCATGACCTCAATCAATTAAAGGTATAGTTTTTAAAAAATACCTACAAAAGATAAAATCTTTTTTGTAGTATTAATAGCATTAAGTATATTTTGTCTTTAATGCTGGCAAACGGTATCCTACACAGACTTTTGTGTGGTTGCAGCAACAAAACAGAAAACCCGCCTGTTTTCGCAACACTTTGGTTCCGTTTGTTAATAAATTGCTTCTTTTTTTAACATTTTTCTTATTTAAGATTAGATCACAACAAGATAATAGGTAATTCCATGTCAAGTAAGCTGGTACTGGTTCTTAACTGCGGTAGCTCCTCTCTGAAATTCGCTATCATCGATCCTGCTAATGGTGAAGAATATCTTTCTGGTTTGGCTGAGTGTTTCGGTCTGCCTGAAGCTCGTATCAAATGGAAAATTGATGGCGCGAAAAACGAAGCTGCTTTAGGTGCCGGCGCAGCACACAGTGAAGCGCTGAACTTCATTGTTAATACTATTCTGTCTGAAAAGCCAGAACTTTCTGCACAAATTTCAGCCATCGGTCATCGTATCGTTCACGGCGGTGAAAAATTCACTTCGTCTGTCATCATCACTGATGAAGTTATCGAAGGCATCGAAGCTGCGATCCCATTCGCACCATTACACAACCCTGCACACCTGATCGGTATCGCTGAAGCGAAAAAAGCATTCCCTCATCTGGTTGAGAAAAACATTGCCGTATTCGATACTGCTTTCCACCAGACTATGCCTGAAGAAGCTTACCTGTACGCTCTGCCATACAACCTGTATAAAGAGCACGGAATCCGTCGTTACGGCGCACACGGTACCAGCCACTTCTTCGTTTCCCGTGAAGCAGCAAAAATGCTGAACAAGCCAGCAGAAGAACTGAATACCATCATTTGCCATCTGGGCAACGGTGGTTCTGTTTCTGCGATTGTTAACGGTCAGTGTGTTGACACTTCAATGGGTCTGACTCCACTGGAAGGTCTGGTAATGGGTACTCGTAGTGGTGACATCGATCCAGCTATCGTATTCCATCTGCACGACGCTATGGGCATGAGCATTGACCAGATCAACACTCTGCTGACCAAAGAGTCTGGCTTACTGGGCCTGACTGAAGTGACCAGCGACTGCCGTTACGTTGAAGACAACTACGAAACCAAAGCTGACGCTAAGCGTGCAATGGATGTTTACTGCCATCGTCTGGCTAAATACATTGGTGCTTACAGCGCACTGATGGAAGGCCGTCTGGATGCAATCGTATTTACCGGCGGTATCGGTGAGAACTCTGCACTGGTTCGTGAACTGACCCTGAAGAAAATTGCTCTGCTGGGCTTCGAGTACGATCACGATCGCAACCTCGCAGCACGTTTCGGTAAAGACGGTGTGATCACAACTGATAACAGCCGTCCTGCTCTGGTGATCCCAACCAATGAAGAATTGGTGATCGCTCAGGATTCAGCTCGCCTGACTGCATAAGTAATAGATTTCCGGTAGCCGCCAGCCATGCTGGCGGTTATTGCTTGAATGACCAGCAACCGTTAAAGAGGTTTCCGTGTCCCGTACAATTATGTTGATCCCTACTGGCACCAGCGTTGGTTTAACCAGTGTCAGCCTGGGTGTAATCCGCTCCATGGAGCAAAAAGGCGTTCGCCTGAGTGTCTTCAAACCTATCGCCCAGCCACGTAACAGCGGCTCCCAAGACAGAACCACAACGATCATCCGCTCCCACTCCAGTATTCACGCTGCTGAACCGCTGGCTATGGCTCATGTAGAATCCCTGCTGGCCACGAATAAAAAAGATGTGTTGATGGAAGAAATCGTGGCTAACTACCACGCTAACACCAAAAACGCTGAAGTGGTTTTGATCGAAGGTCTGGTTCCGACCCGCAAACATCCGTTTGCCCAGTCTCTGAACTATGAAATTGCCAAAACACTGAATGCAGAAATCGTGTTCGTTACTGCACTGGGTACTCACACTCCAGAGCAATTAAAAGAGCAGATTGAACTGAGCCGTGCAGAATACGGCGGCAGCAAGAACAACAACATCATCGGTGTTATTGTCAATAAGCTGAATGCACCGGTTGATGACCAAGGTCGTACTCGTCCGGATCTGTCTGAAATCTTTGATGAAGCAACAAAAGCAACTATTGCCAATATCGATCAGGCAACCGTATTCAAAAACAGCCCGCTGCCAATTCTCGGCTGCATCCCATGGAGTTTCGATCTGATCGCAACCCGTGCGATTGACATGGCAAAACACCTGAAAGCTGAGATCGTTAACGAAGGCGCTATCCAGACCCGTCGTATCAAATCTGTGACTTTCTGTGCTCGCAGCATCCCTAACATGCTGGAGTACTTCCGTCCGGGTTCCCTGCTGGTCACTTCCGCAGACCGTCCTGACGTTCTGATCACTGCTTGTCTGGCAGCGATGAACGGCATTGAAGTTGGCGCAGTTCTGCTGACCGGCGGCTACAAAATTGATGATTCTATTCGTGAACTGTGTGAGCGTGCATTCAATACTGGCCTGCCAGTTTTCACCGTGAACACGAACACCTGGCAGACTTCCCTGAACCTGCAAAGCTTCAGTCTGGAAGTTCCTGCTGATGATCACGAGCGTATTGAGAAACTGCAAAACTATGTTGCGCAGCATATCAGCAACGAATGGATCGATTCTCTGGCAGCCACTTCTGAACGTCCGAACCGCCTGTCACCACCAGCATTCCGCTACCAGTTGACTGAACTGGCACGTCAGGCTGGCAAACGTGTTGTTCTGCCAGAAGGTGATGAGCCACGTACCGTTAAAGCTGCGGCTATCTGTGCTGAACGTGGCATTGCGGAATGTGTTCTGCTGGGTGATCCAGAAGAAATCCGCCGTGTTGCAGCGGCTCAGGGTGTTGAACTGGGTGCAGGTATTGAAATCGTTAACCCGGCAACTGTACGTGAACGTTATGTTCCACGTCTGGTTGAACTGCGTAAAAATAAAGGCATGACTGAAGTTGTGGCTCGCGAGCAACTGGAAGACAACGTTGTTCTCGGCACTATGATGCTGGAACAAAACGAAGTTGATGGTCTGGTTTCCGGTGCAGTTCATACAACAGCAAACACCATCCGTCCGCCATTGCAGTTAATCAAAACCGCGCCAAACAGCTCTCTGGTTTCATCCGTGTTCTTTATGCTGCTGCCAGAACAAGTACTGGTTTACGGTGACTGTGCGATCAACCCGGATCCAACCGCAGAGCAACTGTCTGAAATCGCCATTCAGTCCGCAGACTCTGCAAAAGCATTTGGTATCGATCCTCGCGTTGCTATGATCTCCTACTCCACCGGTAACTCTGGTGCAGGCAGTGATGTTGAGAAAGTTCGCGAAGCAACCCGTCTGGCGCAGGAAAAACGCCCTGATCTGATCATCGACGGTCCATTGCAGTACGATGCGGCTATCATGGCAGACGTAGCGAAATCCAAAGCACCAAACTCACCAGTTGCTGGTCAGGCTACCGTGTTCATCTTCCCGGATCTGAACACCGGTAACACCACTTATAAAGCGGTACAGCGCTCTGCGGATCTGGTCTCTATCGGGCCAATGCTGCAAGGTATGCGTAAACCAGTTAACGACCTGTCCCGTGGCGCACTGGTTGATGACATCGTTTATACTGTTGCTCTGACGGCTATTCAGGCTACTCAGCAAGAAAACGCGTAATTTCCTGCCGCGTTATTCTTATCTGAACAATCCCGGCAATTTGCCGGGATTGTTTATAAAATCACAGCTACACATCCCCCTTCCAGTTTGCCATTATCCTGTTTCAGATAATGATCATTGTCGATTAGCCATTTCACAACGCACATTTCATACCCACAAACCCTGTTCACATACGTTCTGGCGCTCACTTAATCACCATAAAAAAAATTTGCATAGATATAGTTTTGTTGATTTATTATTTCTGCCAGTCACAACGCTTTTGAGCACAAATCATCTCATCAGGGATCGGATTTTTCTGACATCTTTGATTTGTCTGTAAAGGCAAAAGGAAATAACGCTAACCATATAAAAATAAAGTGAAAATTTTAGTTTCAAAAACTATTTTGAATTGCTATTAGGAGAAATAGGTATGTCATACAATCACAACCGTACCTCTGAAAGTTCCTTAGCCATTACAAGTTCCGATCTGATTTCCTATCCTCTCAGCTCACCACAGCAGGCTATCTGGTTCGATCAAGTCAGCCAACCAGATCAATCCAACTACAATGTTGGTATTTTTATCTGTATTGAAGGCGTTCTGGACGAAACCCAGTTTATTCACGCCTTTGAAACGGTTGTTGAGCAGTATGATGCCCTACGTTTACAGCTCACCAATACCCATACTCTTCCGGTTCAGACAGTGGCTGATCATTGCCCTGTATCCGTCCCTATCTATGATTTTTCATCGCATTCAGATGCAGAAACCAAAGCAAGGCAATATCTCGATACCCGATTTATGCAACCGTTTCACTTAAATGAAACGCTCTGGCATTCCGAATTATTCAAAGTGAGTCATACACGTCGATACTGGCAGTTTTGCTGTCACCACATAATCATTGATGGGATTGGAGCGTTCATACTACTTGAGGAGGTTATTGATCGTTATAACCGGCTAATGAAGGGAGAACCTCTGAACAAAGTTGCCCCTTCTTACCTTGATTTTATTACAGATGATCTGGCTTATCTGGCCTCACCAAACTACACGGATGACCTGCAATTCTGGCTGGAACGCTATGAAAATCCGCCATCTCCTTTGCTCCACCCGATGAAATCCAATCGCACGATGCAGTATGGAATGCAGCACAGTCAAACTGAACCTATTTTCTGGTCAATTGACCAGACACTTTTTAACCGTATCAAAAACATTGCCACCGAACAGAAATCGTCCTTCTTGTACATTATACATTCCGCTCTGGTGTGCTATTTTGCCCGGACAACGGATGTGAATGAAATCGTCATCGGGATGCCTATACACAACCGCAAAAATATCCGACAAAAACACACCATCGGGCTTTTTGCATCCGTGCTCCCGATAAAAGTGACCATTTCTCCTGAAGATACGTTCCATGACATTATGAACAAAACAGCCGCGGAGGTGAAAAGTTGCTATAAACATCACCGTTTCCCGATTGCAGATCTTAACCGGCACATTCATATTCAACAGAAAACAGAAATAACTCAATTATTCGATATCACCCTGTCACTCGAACCGTTTGAAGCCAATCTACATCTGGAAAGAGAGGACACCCGCGTTACCTGTGTTAATACACAAAATAGAAATCCTTACCCCCTTTCCGTCAGAATCAAGCAATTTATAGATACTGCGGCTCCCGAAGATACTTTTCAGTCTGCCACCATTGAGTTCAAATACTCTGGTGAATATCTGACTGCCACGGAAGTGACGGCTCTCCGCTCCCGTCTTGCTGTCCTGCTTGATGCAGCCCTGACTTCACCGGATACGCCGATAATCAATCTGCCTATTTTGCCCGAAGAAGAGCGACAAAAGGTGTTGGTGGACTTCAATGCCACACAGGCCGATTTCCCGCAAACCGCTCTTATCCAAACGCTCTTTGAACAACAGGTCATACTGGCACCGGAGGCGATTGCTGTCGTCGGCGAAACACAGACGTTCAGCTATAACGAACTGAATCAACGCGCCAATCAACTGGCACATGCTCTGATTGCCTTGGGGGTTCAACCTGATGATCGGGTCGCCGTGTGTATCGAGCGCAGTCCGGCCTTCATCGTCTGCCTGTTGGGTATCCTGAAAGCTGGGGGGGCTTATGTGCCCCTTGATCCGGCTTATCCGACCGAACGGTTGGCGGATATACTGGACGATGCCGTTCCGGTCGTGTTACTGACTCAGGCCGCGCAGCACGACAAACTGCCTGATACCGTGCCTGTATACACACTGGACGCTTCCGGAACTTTAGAGGCGGCCCCGGAACTGCCAACCCATAACCCGAATGCTCAGGCATGGGGGCTGACCTCACGCCATCTGGCTTACGTGATTTACACGTCCGGTTCAACGGGACAACCAAAAGGAGTTATGGTTGAACACCGCAATGTGAATCATTTGGTGATCAACAGTAGTTATGCGGATATCGGAGCGGATGACTGTGTGGCACATTGCGCTAATATTGCGTTTGATGCCTCAACGTGGGAAATCTGGGCGCCTCTGCTCAATGGCGGGCGTCTGTATGTGATTGCCCAATCCGTGCTGCTCAACCCCGAGCATTTCCGTGACACCTTGATCTGCGGGAAAGTCACGGCCCTGTGGTTAACGAGCGGCTTGTTCAATGCTTATCGGGAAACGCTGATGCCGCTGTTCGGGCAACTGCGCTATCTGCTGGTCGGCGGGGATGTCCTCGATCCGGGCAAAATACAGCGGGTGCAATTGGCTGAGTGCCGGCCTGCTCATCTGATTAACGGCTACGGCCCGACAGAAACCACCACTTTTGCAACCACCTATGCGATAACATCGCCTGTTGATGTTGTATGTCCCATTCCGATTGGTAGCCCCATCGCCAACACTCAGATCTATATTCTTGATTCACATAGGCGACTGGTGCCGCTGGGGGTAACCGGTGAAATTTATATTGGCGGTGCCGGAGTGGCACGGGGTTATCTGAACCGCCCTGATCTGACCGCCGAGAATTTCCTGCCCGACCCGTTCTCCACTGAACCGAATGACCGACTGTACAAAACCGGCGACCTCGGGCGCTGGCTGCCGGATGGCAATATTGACTACCTTGGCCGCAATGATTTTCAGGTGAAACTGCGGGGTTTCCGCATTGAACCGGGAGAAATCGAAGCCAGCTTGATGCGATGCGAGGGAGTACGTGAGGCTGTTGTTATGCTTCGCGACAATGCCAGTGACGATAATGAAAGCTCCCAGAAACAACTGGTGGCTTACCTGCTGGCGCAGGACGGCGCTGAGCTAATTCCGGCGGAACTGTATGCGCAACTATCCCAACGCCTTGCCGATTATATGCTGCCCGGTGCGTTTATTATCTTACAGTCTTTCCCGCTGACCCCTAACGGCAAACTTGACCGTCGGGCGCTTCCCGTCCCTGACCCCGCCTCGATAATCACGCGTGATTATGTTGCGCCGGTGGGTGAGGTAGAAACTACACTGGCTGGCATCTGGCAGGATTTATTGGGGCTGGAACGGGTCGGTCGTCACGATCATTTCTTTGGACTGGGCGGCCATTCGCTGATTGCCGTCAGCCTGATTGAACAACTGCGCAGCCAAGGGTATGCATTGGACGTACGCAGTATCTTTACTGCACCATTACTTATGGATATGGCGCAGGCAATACAGGTGCGACGAGGAACGTCGGACAATCTTATTCCCCCCAATGGCATTCCTGACGGTTGCACAGCAATAACACCCGATATGTTGCCACTGGTGACGCTATCACAAAACGAAATTGATACCATTGTTGCCACTGTCACCGGCGGTGCGGCTAATGTGCAGGATATTTACCCGCTTTCCCCATTACAGGCCGGTATCCTGTTCCATCACCAGATGCAGGAAAACGGCGATGCGTATGTGTTAAGCAGCTTGCTGGCCTTTGATTCCGGTGAACGGCGGGAGGCTTTCCTTCAGGCCCTGCAACAAGTGATAGACCGCCATGATATCCTGCGGACTGCTTTCTGCTGGCAGGAATTGACCCAACCCGTTCAGGTGGTCTGGCGACAGGCCAGCCTGAAAATAAATACTTTTACTGCTCCGGATAACGAACAGGATGTTTCATCTCAGTTACTGGCACATACCGATCCACACCAGCGGTGCCTCAATCTGAATCAGGCACCGCTTTTCTCTGCCGATATTGCTTATAATCCCCATAAGAACGAGTGGCTGCTGTCCCTGTGCTTCCACCATCTGGTCAGCGATCATACTACGCTAGGATTGATTATTACGGAAATCAGGGAATTACTGTCCGCTCATGGCAAAGAGCACCATCCCCTAACATTACCTCCCGCCCTGCCTTACCGTAATTTTATCGCTCAGATCCGCACTGTGCCGATTGAAAAACATCGGGACTATTTCCACCAGCTTCTGGGAGATGTGGACGAACCAACTCTGCCCTTTAACTTACGCAATGTGCGGGGAAATCATGAAGGACTCAATAAGATAGAGGAAGCCAGACTGATACTGGGTGATCAATTAACGCATCAGCTACGTGACTGCACCCGTCAACAGGGTGTCAGTACTGCCGTTCTGTTCCATATCGCATGGGCACTGGTTCTTGCGCAATGCAGCGGACGGGAAGATGTTATTTTCGGTACCGTTTTATTAGGGCGTTCATTACAAGGTGCGGGTGCTTCTCAGGTTCTTGGTATGTTTATTAACACGCTGCCAGTGCGCATTATGTTGCAGGAACGCACTGTACAAAAAGTGGTACAGGAGACTCACCTGCAACTCAGCAAATTGCTGGAACATGAACAGACTCCGCTGACGATTGCTCAGCATTGCAGTAGTATTCAGGCACCCCAACCCCTTTTCAACAGTCTGCTTAACTTCCGTCATAGCACACGTAGCAATCAACTAGCCGAGTCGCCGGTATGGGAAGGTATTCAGATACTCAACAGTGAAGAACGTAGTAATTACCCGCTGTCATTGGATGTGGATGATTTCGAAGATGGTTTTGCGTTAACCGCACAATGCAATCACCAGATTAATCCGGCACGCATTAACGCTTATATGAATACTGCGTTGAAAACACTGGTAACAACATTGCAAAATATGCCGCAACAGAATATTCAATCCCTCAGTATTCTGCCACCGGCAGAACGCAGTCAGTTATTGGAAGAATTTAACAGTGCCAGAATTGACTGCCCACAGGATATGTTACTCCAACAGTTGTTTGAACAGCAGGCGACCCTCACACCGGATGTCATCGCACTGATTCACGCAGAGCCAATGAATCGAGAAGTTCAGCTCACCTACCGCGAACTGAACCAAAAAGCCAACCAGCTGGCTCATACCCTGATTGATGCCGGTGTACGACCGGATGATCGTGTCGTGATTTGTGTCGAACGTGGTATCGATATGGTAATTGGCTTGCTCGGTATTTTGAAAGCCGGCGCGGGTTATGTACCGCTGGATACGAATTACCCGACCGAGCTTCTGAACTATATTCTGTCAGACTGTACACCGACGTTATTACTGACCCAACAACACCTAAAAACTCGTTTATCTGCCGATATACCGATATGGGTGCTGGATGATAACAACCATACCGAATGTATGGCGCAACAACCGACACATAATCCGGATTCGCAGCAACTGGGGCTGGCACCACACCATCTGGCTTATATTATCTATACTTCCGGCTCCACCGGTCAGCCAAAAGGCGTGATGATTGAACATCACAATGTGGTTAATTTCATACACGTTCAACGCCAGATCAATGAACTAACACCAGCTGACCGCGTACTCCAGTTTACCTCCGTTGCATTCGACACCAGCGTATCAGATATCTTCGCCACACTCGCCACCGGCGCAACCTTAGTGATGCGCCCGTCAGAACTGCGTGTTCCGGATAATACTTTTGCCCGATTCCTGCAACAGCAGCAAATCACAGTCGCTGATTTACCTACGGCATTCTGGCATCTGTGGGTACAGGAAATGGTCGCCGGACGTTGTGGCTTCAGCCCGTCTCTGCGGCTGGTGATTGTGGGTGGTGAAAAAGCTGAACTACGCCACCTGATGATCTGGCAGACATTGCCGGAAACCCAGTCATGCCACTGGATTAACTCTTACGGCCCGACGGAAACGACTGTTATTGCCACCGTACTGAAAGTTGATCGTCCTTCTGCTTATACCGGAGAAACCCTGCCGATTGGTTATCCCATTGCCAATACGCAAATTTATATTCTGGATAATCATGGTAAACCCGTCCCAATGGGTGTTATGGGAGAACTCTATATCGGTGGAAGCGGAGTTGCCCGTGGTTACCTGAATCGCCCTGAACTGACCGCAGAGCGTTTTTTGCCTGATCCGTTTTCAACAGAAACCAAAGCCCGACTGTATAAAACCGGCGATTTAGGGCGCTGGTTACCCGATGGCAACATTGAATATCTGGGACGCAATGATTTTCAGATTAAACTACGTGGTTTTCGCATCGAACCGGGGGAAATTGAGGCTAAACTGACTCGCTATCCCGGAGTACGAGAGGCAGTTGTGGTCGCCCGTGAAGACCAGCACGGCGATAAACGCCTTGTAGCTTATTTGATTCCCGAACAGGGGATAGCTGAACCGGAGGTAAAACTGATACCTGCTGATCTCCGCCAGCAACTCTCCCAAGAGCTTGCCGATTATATGCTCCCCAGTGCGTTTGTTATCCTTGATGCCTTTCCGCTAACCGTCAATGGCAAACTAAATCTTCAGGCATTACCCGCACCGGATCAGACAGCCGTTATAACCCACAATTACGAAGCACCGATGGATGCTCTGGAAACTACACTGGCTGAAATCTGGCAGACATTACTGGGTTTAGATCGTGTTGGTCGCTATGACAATTTTTTCGAACTGGGTGGTCACTCACTCAATGCAACACAGCTACTAGCACGTATGCATCAACAAGGCATGGAAATTCCTCTGACCACATTGTTTACTTGCCCGACATTGTGTGAACTGGCAATCGCCGTGCGTAAACAGACGATTACCCCTGCGTTCTCCCGCAATATCAATCCAGTCCCGCTAAGCCCTGAGGGAAGTTTGCCACCACTGTTTTTTGTACACGAACTTACTGGCAACCCGCTGGTTTATTCATCTCTGGCTGCCCTGCTTCCTCCTGAATTACCCATTTATGCGCTACAGGCGCTTGGTATTCATACACTCGCCGAACCACCGATATCTATTAACGCTCTGGCGGCCTGTCATATACAGGCTATTCGGCACGTACAGACTCACGGCCCTTATCGTCTTGCCGGATGGTCTCTGGGAGGCGTAATCGCCTATGAAATAGCCATGCAATTAATGCATGATGGTGAGGAAGTCACATTTTTGGGCATGATTGATTCGGGAAACATCAGTCGATATTCCACCCTGCCTGATAAATTAATGAATACGACACAACAACGTATCAACAGGATTATCAAATATCTGCAAATATCCATACCGGAGATTAATGATCATACGCTGGAAGTGCTTTATCAGTTTAATGATGTTGAACAGATCGTTAATCATTGTATAGACTGCCAATGGTTACCTGCCTATTACACACGTGAAAATCTCTTCCTGCATATTGGTACGATTGAGTTTCTGGATC
Source organism: Xenorhabdus sp. PB61.4 (assembly GCF_963894935.1). Classification (NCBI taxonomy): domain Bacteria; kingdom Pseudomonadati; phylum Pseudomonadota; class Gammaproteobacteria; order Enterobacterales; family Morganellaceae; genus Xenorhabdus; species Xenorhabdus sp. PB61.4. The sequence goes on along the minus strand of NZ_CAWQJR010000200.1, from coordinate 11,716 downwards.
AACTGAGCACAGATTATATTCCACAGGCGTCAGAGTTACCGATCCATCTTTATAAAGCGGAAAACTTTATTATTGATGGAGATGAATGGCACGGCTGGCAGGGCGTTGTGGCAAACTCTTCCACACTCCATCCTATCGGTGGCACACACTATTCGATTATGCGACAACCCCTGATTAACCAACTAGCCGACTCTGTCAGTAGAATTCTGGTGCCTCGGAAACCGCAATAAAAGTACTCAAGTCACATAACTAACGATGCAGTTATGTGACTTGGAAATTGACTTATTTATTATCAGGGATGTATACATTTCATCTTACAGGTTGCCTCTTTGTTGGCTACATGCCTTGAAATCCATTGTGTATATATTTCAAATACATCCCCTTGATTTTTACTAGTGAATTGCTTTTATTTTACTGATTAACAGGAAGGTTTTCCAGGATAAAATTAAACCGATAATTATCTTCTTTTTCAAATTTCATATAAAGAGGCTTGGTTTCATTATAAGTGATAATATCAATGTCAGTTCCATTATATTTAAAATAAACCGCACCTTGAGTGACTGGAATATTATTCTGATCAAAAACAACAACAGAGGTAATATACATCTGACCATCTTTGGGAATTAGACCAACAACTTCATAATCTCCGCCTGAAAGACAATCTACAGGATCAGGAATTGTATAAGTCCTAATGTTAGCCCTAAACACTTGATTAATACCTGATTTGTTAATTAATTTTATAGCCAGTAAATCACGGTTTACCGGAGAGACTATAAATTTTGATAACCCTTCGATATCACTGATATCTGGCTGGCTTGTATCCCACTCACGGTAAATTTGCCCAGATTGGCTATCACTGCCATGCCTCCAGGCAAACACAATAGAATTTGTTCCTACTTCAACAGAAAGAAATTTATCATTTAATGGTGTACCAATCAAATTTACTTCTTTACTATTTTCTGGATATTCATACGAACTTCCACTATAATTTTTTCCAGTATAAAAAATAACACCATTACTTAATGTTTTCTTTAGCATTTTCATTTCCCTTAAGGTTCATTGTGAGATAAACCTAAAGGTTAAACAGATTGATTTTATATATCAAGCCAATGAAGCCTCTTATATTAAACTAGAAATATTAAAAAAACATCCATTCCATTTTTTCACCGAGTGTGATTAACAAATAAATATACCAACAAGTAAAACACCTGTACCAATAATAGTTACTCTATTTTAAAAAAATTAAAACATAAAAATTAAAATAATCCCTACCTTCTTTTAATTTCAGTTTTATTGACGGAGTGTATTATTTATAAATTAGCCTAATAAAAATGCTGACAAAAAGGCACTAATCACCAATATAAGTGACCAGCGCCTGATTAATTTCTCATCCAATACGCACACGACGCACAACAAACACAGCCAGTATCGGAGCTATCGCAAAGACCGCAAACAGCCACACAGCGGCACTTTGAGCGCCGGCTAAACCACCCGGTTCAGAGAATCCGGCAATGTTTGCCACAATACCAGCAAGTGCGGAGCCGATTGCTGTCGCATACAATTGCACGGTTGTGATCGAGGTCGATGCCAGATCTTCCTGACCGACAGGCGCGCTCGTAAATACCTGTGTGAGCATATGCGGCCAGGCAGCGCCAATGCCAATACCAACCGCAGCAAGTGCAATACACATCAATATAATGCCGAAAGCCGGGCTGAACAGATATTGCGATGGCATGATGATTGCCAGCATGATAAGCGCAATTACAACAAGAATGGGGCCATGCCGAACCAACATCTGTGCAGTATGTGAGCTACGCCCGGAACTGAACAACGAACCAAGCGTCCAGCCTGCCGCCATCAATGCAGTCGCATAACCCGCTATTAATGGGCGATAACCATGAATGACCTGCAAAAAATAAGGTACAAATATCTCAGTTGTCATACCGATAACAAGCAGGCTCATGCAGGCATAGATGGCGCCAAGAGGAGCACGAATATCATAAGCACCTGTCGGCAACAGTTTAATTTTAGATTTACGATCAAAGCGGGCAATCAATCCCACAATCGCAAGACCAATAACGACACCGGCCATATTGATAAAAACTAACTTTGACAGACTTGCCATCGAAATAATAAGCACTGAGACCCCAAGTAGCAGGATCTTGCCAATTGCAGCCCGTTCTGTCTGCACCGCAGATTTTTGATAAATCGCCAACTGAACAAGCACAATCACAGCAAGTACAGCAGCAACGGGTAAAAGAGCAATAAATGCGAGACGCCATGTATCCCCGTTCGCAAAAATCCCACCAATAGCCGGGCCACAAAGTGTTGCAATGCCCCACATACCAGATACCATCGCCATCGCTCGGGGCCATAATCGTTCATCAAATACAATACGAATGAGTGCGTAACTGAGGGCAAACAAAATCCCGCCACCAAAACCCTGTATAAAACGCCCAACAAGCATCCACTGCATATCTGTTGCTGCTGCGCATATCAGCGTTCCTGCACAAAAAACGACAAGCGCCACAAGATAAGCAGCACGAGGTCCGAAACGACTCAGCACGTTTTTAGACAGTGGCGCACCGATAATTGATGCGACCATGAACAGAGTCGTATTCCATGCATAATACTCAAGCCCGCCAATATCCCGAACAACAGATGGCAGGATTGTTGTAGCAATATAGATATTGATTGCATGTAATGCGACACCGCCTGCGAGTGCAATTGAGATCAGGCCGTTGCGGCCGGAAAGTAGTTCCCCCCAAGAAGGGACAATATTAGAACTCATAAATTACCTCATCAGTTTTATACATGAAATTGCTTGTTTTGCGATCAAAGACATTAAACTATCATTCCAACAATTAATGGATCAATGGTGAAGATGAATTAATTATGCTATTTATATTGCACATCTCGATATTCGAACTTTTTGTTATCTGAAACGGTTGCTTATGAAAACAGTTGATCCTACTGCTCATGCTATTAATGAAATGGCTGATTTTGCTAAAACGCTCGGGCACTCACATCGACTGACCCTGCTTGAAGCCATATTTAGGCGTGAAAGTTCAGTGGAATATTTAGCAGAAATATCCGGGTTATCCATTACCAATACTTCACAGCATTTACAGCAATTGCGACGTGCCGGATTCGTCCAGACCCGTCGTGAAGGCAAGCATGTTCTGTACAGAATTGGCGATGGTCCGGTAGCGAATATACTGGTTGCTCTGCGGGACTACCTTGCCTATCAACAAACTGAGATCCAGCGTGTCGTTTCTGACAGTATTCGTTATCCGGAGCACTTCGAAGGTATTTCTATTGAAGAATTGCTCAGCAGACAAGAAGAAGGTGTACTATTGCTGGATGTCCGCTCAGAAGAAGATTACGCCGCAGGGCATATTCCAGGTGCTATTAACATACCGACAGAAACCCTTGAACGCCACCTCGATGAGTTACCACGTAATCAGGATATTCTCGCTTACTGTGGCGGGCGATACTGCGTGCTCTCTGTTCAGGCTGTTACATTACTGCGGTCGGAAGGATTTAAAGCGCTGCGAGTCGGAGAAGGTTTTCCGGGATGGCGGGCAGCAGGTTTACGAGTGGAAGCGTTAGAACGCTGACTTTACCTTATATTCCGGCCAGATGATTCGGTGGAAAAAGCCATCTGGCTGGCTATTAAACATAAGATAATGCCGAGCGCTATAAATAGCATTTAAACAGATCTTTTGGCTCAATAAATCCTCAACATTATCAATTAATCAACTACATCTATAACCCTTCTTTGCTGCTGCCGTTTTTTCCGCATACGCCATAAAACCTCAAGGATAACAAACCAGATTGGTGTGCCATACAAGGCAATACGTGTATCGTAATCAAAGATCATGATAACCACGGTAAAAGCGAAAAATATCAGAGTGCACCATGTCATAGGAATGCCCATCGGCATTTTATAGATGGACTTCTCATGTAAATCAGGGCGTTTTTTACGGTAAGCCAGATAAGCAAGCAATATCATACACCAGCTATAAACAACCATGATGGCGGCTACAGTAGAAACAATGGTAAATAACTTCATCACATCGGGAACGATAAACAACAGAAGTACACCACTTGCCATGCAAACAACAGAAAATATCAGGCTGAAAACAGGAATTGCACTATTGACTGAAAGCCGCCCGAACCAACCATGAGCCAATTTTTCAGTAGACAGGCCATATAACATACGGGTGCAGGCATATAATCCGCTGTTTGCTGAAGACATTGCCGATGTCAGTGCCACAAAATTAATCACTGCGGCGGCAGCCGGTAATCCTGCCAGTGCAAATAGCGTAACGAACGGGCTGACTTCCGGAGAGATGTGAGGCCATGAAGTCACAGCAATAATACACATCATGGAAAATACATAAAAAATAATAACGCGGATGGGAATACTGTTGATGGATTTCGGTAAAATCTTCTCCGGCTCTTTCGTCTCAGCGGTAACAGTACCCACTAGTTCAATACCAGTAAAAGAGAAAATCGCAATCTGAAAACCGGCCAGAAAACCAAATACGCCATTGGGCAGAAAAACCTCCGGATTCGTCAGATGGCGAACAGAAGCCGTGACGCCATTTGGTGATATCCAGCCAATAGCAACCATACCCACACCAACAATAATCAGTGCAACTATCGCCACAACCTTAATCATGGCAAACCAGAATTCCGTCTCACCGAACAGCCTGACTGAAAAAAAGTTACATAAACACATTAATCCAAGAATGAACAACGCAGTAAACCAGAGGGAAATATCAGGAAACCAATACTGAATATAGCCACCACAGACCACGACATCCGCAATACAACTCACTACCCAGCTCATCCAGTATGTCCAGCCCAGAAAATAACTGGCTTTTTCCCCTAGATAATCAGCAACAAAATCAGCAAACGTACGATAATCCAACTTGGAGAGCAGCAACTCTCCCATCGCCCGCATAACCATAAAGGCAAAAAAGCCGATCAGCAGATAAGTCAGAATAATAGAAGTTCCTGATACAGCTATAGTCTTCCCTGTTCCCATGAATAGACCAGTCCCGATGGCACCGCCAATGGCAATCAACTGGACATGACGTTTTCCTAATCCACGGTGAAGTTTCTGCGCACCTGCGGATTGCTCCGCAGGTGTTTTTACCGTATTCGTCATCAGTAACCTCCACAGTTGTCTTTTTATTATATGAGTAGATATGAATTGATCAGGTTAATTGCTCCAATAACAGGCCTGCCCTCAGACCAATGGCAACGTTAGCGTTAGGAAATAAAATAAAGTTTGCCGGAGAAGTAATTTTCCAGGATTTATTTTCCTGACTGGCAATTTCAAAACCATCCGGCAGGGCCGTGAAGTTTTTTGTATCTTGCGGAATATGAAGCCGGAAACTACTGTCCTGTTTGATAATGGAATCGACTGCCCGGTAACGTTTTATTTCCGGTTTTTGCCGCTTCACAGAAAATACGCCAGCAATCAGCTTCTGTAATGCTGTTGTAATATTGCTGAATTTAGCCAGATCGTTCTGCCCGAAAGAATAGACTTTGCCAATTTCCATCGTACAACTGTCTACATTGAAATACTGGCTGGTAAATTGGCTGAACGTTCCGCCTTCACTTTTATGAAAAACCATTGCATCAATATCACTGCCTTCCAGCCATTGTAGAAGGTCAGGCGAATATTCACGCTGCTGGAAAGGCAGCAAGGCAAATTGTTCATGGCATGAACCACGAATTGCTGTATGCAGGTCAAGATGCCAGCGGCGTGTTGATGCCATAACCGCAGGCTCTTGAAAAAATCGCTGTATCACAGATTCCAGCTCAACTGCCCGTTGAGTCTCATTTCCGGAAGGAAAATTCTGATACCTGCCACCAAACATGCGATTGAGATCGTTATGGATATAGCGCTTACTTTCACGCATGGCAGGCAAATTGCCGAAAATGAGCAGCAGGTTATGCTGCAACGACAGACTCCCCTGCACCAGTTGTGTTAATAACTGGAGCAGTATTTCAATCGGGGCCGTTTCATTACCATGAATTCCTGCGGAAATAATCAGCGTATCGCTTTTACTCTCTTGTGGGATCAGCTGTAATACACCATCTGCCAGCCATTTAGCGGTTAATGTAGACGGGAAACTCAGTGTATTTTCAAGCTTCTTTTCAAGTAATGGGGAAAGTAAATCCATCAATCCTCCTGATTAGCGCTGAAATTCATAGATTGAACCGAGTCTGAGGATCTGGGTTAATTCATCCAGAGCCGAACAGACTTCGGTCAACAACTGTGGATCGGCCAGATCAGCGGTATATAAAGAATCTCGATAATGGCGCTCAACCCAGTCAGTTAAGCTCAGATACAGATCCGGTGTCATAATCACTGCCGGATTAACCGCCGCCAGTTCTTTTTCTTGCATCGCCACCCGAAGACGCAGGCAGGCAGGCCCACCGCCATTACGCATACTTTCGCGCAAATCAAAGAAATGGAGTTGACTGATAGGGCTCTCACCCGTCGCAACCAGAGACTGTAGATAGGATGATACGTTGGTATTCTGTCGGCACTCTTCCGGTAAAATCAGCGCCATCCCCCCCTCAGGCAGGCTTAATAACTGGCTGTTGAAAAGATAAGAACTGACTGCATCCTGCATGGATACCTTTGATGCAGGCACCTCAACAGGGATCAGTTTTTGCCCGAGGTGCGCCAGCTTTTCCTCAATTTCAGCCAAGACTGACTGCTGATTTAAAAATGCTTGCTCATGATAAAAGAATACATTCCTGTTGCTGACCGCAATGACATCGTTATGGAAAACGCCGCTATCAATGGCGATAGGGTTTTGTTGAGCAAAAACAGTTTGCCTTTCATCTAACTGATGTAAGCGTGCAATGGCTTCACTCGCTTCCAGTGTCTGGCGGGCGGGATAACGCTCTGGTACAGGCCCTGCCCGGAAAGCACTGCGGCCATATACAAATAGCTGCACACCCGCTTCATCATATTCACCACAAAAACGGTTATGGTTTGCCGCGCCTTCATCTCCCCAGTCAGCATGTTGAGGCAATGGTGCATGGTGAACAAAGTAATTCGGATCTGAAAAAACCGCTTTTAACGCCCGGGATGTCGTCACACTCTCCAGTGAACGATGGAGTTTGTTATTTAAGTTTGCCACTGTGAAATGGACACGCTGGTCAGCACTGTCAGCAGAAGGAGATACCGTGGCTGCGTTAGCTGTCCACATGGAAGAGGCTGAACTGAGATTGGATAACAGCAATGGGGAGTATTTTGCCGCTTTATTCAGCACCTGTGCATCATTTCCCGTAAACCCTAGCTGCCGTAAAGCAGATAAATCAGGCCGCTGTTGTGGAGGTAAAACCCCCTGCACTAATCCCATATCTGACAGCGCTTTCATCTTTGTTAACCCTTGTAAGGCTGCCTTACGAGGATTGGATTGCTGCCCGCGATGATTTATCGAGGCTTCATTGCCCATTGATAACCCGGCATAATGGTGGGTCATACCCACTAAACCATCAAAATTTGCTTCAATTCCCGACATAGTGACCTCTGTTCTCCCTGCTGTCCTTAGAAAACCAGCTGGTCTTTGGAAGCCGGCTGGTCAGAAAAAAGCTAACTGAAAAAATTAAGAGCGGAAAAAATCAAGCCCGGGGACGAATGTGTCTGGCAGAGACAGTTTGTCTGTCACCAAAGATGCCATTGGCCATGCACAATAATCAGCAGCATAGTAAGCACTGGGGCAATGATTGCCTGATGCTCCAATCCCACCAAAAGGTGCTTTACTGGAAGCGCCGGTCAGTGGTTTGTTCCAGTTCACAATCCCGGCTCTTGCTTCTTCTTGCAGCCGAAGGAAAAGGTTTTCATCAGGTGAAATCAACCCTGTCGCCAGACCAAAACGGGTACCATTAGCGATGGAAATAGCTTCTTCAAAGGTGTCATAACGCTGTAAGGTCAGCAGAGGGCCGAAATACTCTTCATCAGGAACCTGACTAACGCCTGTCAGTTCAATAATGCCGGGAGTCATAAAGGTTGAATGCGGATCCGGTTGTGTGAGTGTCAGCAGGGCCTTGCCGCCCAGTGCCAGCAACCCTGATTGAGCATTCAGCAGACTTTCTGCCGCAGCCAAAGAGATCACACCACCCATAAAAGGCTGAGGTTCAGCATCCCAGCGGGACGGGACTATCTGACGAGCCGCTTCAGTCAGCCGCTGAATCAGGGCATCGCCCTTCTCACCCTGTTTTACCAACAACCGGCGGGCACAAGTACAGCGCTGCCCCGCAGAAATAAAAGCAGACTGGATAATGGTATAAACTGCCGCATCAAGATCATCATAATCGTCGACAATCAGGGCATTATTTCCCCCCATCTCCAGTGCCAGCATTTTTTCCGGCTGACCAGCCAACAGACGGTGGAAATGAAAACCGGTTGTTGCACTGCCCGTAAACAGTACTCCGTCGATTTCCCGACAATCCAGTAACGCACCACCGGTTTCCCTGCCCCCCTGAACGAGGTTCAATACCCCCGCAGGTAATCCGGCTTTTATCCATAACTCCACGGTTTTTTCTGCTGTGATCGGCGTTAATTCACTTGGCTTAAAGATTAATGTGTTACCGGCAATCAAAGCGGGAACAATATGGCCGTTAGGTAAATGGCCGGGGAAATTATAAGGACCAAAGACTGCCATCACGCCGTGAGGACGATGTTGTAATATTGCCTTTCCATCCGGCATGGCGGTTTCTGAATAACCTGTCCGTTGCTGCCATGCCTCAATGGAAATAGCAACTTTACCAATCATAGACTGAACTTCTGTCCGGGTTTCCCACAATGGTTTGCTGGTTTCTTCACTTATCACTCGGGCAATTGTTTCTTTTTTCTTTGCCAGTAAATCAGCGAATGCCTGAACAATGGCAATACGTTTTTCAACTGCCAGCTTTGCCCAGTCTGAAAATGCCCTGCGTGCTGCCAGACCAGCCTCTTCCACTTGCTTAACAGAAGCACTGCGGGCCTGCCACAGAATTTGCTGATCAATAGGCGAATGTTTAACTACCTGTACACCCTGCCCGGTTACCCACTTACCATCAATGTAATTTGCCTGATCACTCATTGTGAAGTTTCCTCGGAAAAAAGAGCAGCACAGCGAACTAAATCCCCTTCCTCTACCTGAAGTGCTTCCATTTCTGCGCCAGTCAGGCACAGTTCATCACTATCAATAGCGTCAGGGATATTCAGCAGCAACGCTTTAAAATCCTGAAAATGTAGGTTAGAAACAATGCATAGCCTGCCATCACTCTGTCTGGAGGCATTCTCTTTTCTTTTAACAGACACCAGCCGGCTGGCTTTTACGGTTCGCACATCATCGATTTCAGCCTGCAAAATAGCGCCGGCATCAAAAATATCGACCATACCGTGGTAGGAAAAACCTTCTTTTTCCAGAATGGCGCGGGCCGGCACTGTATTCTCATGTACCTGCCCGATAGCCCGCTGTGCCTCTTCCGGCAACAGCGGCACATAAATCGGATGGAACGGCATGAGTTCAGCAATAAATGTTTTGGTGCCAATGCCTGTCAGATAATCAGCCTGAGCAAACGGGACGTTGAAAAAGTGTTGCCCAAGTGCATTCCAGAATGGCGATTCACCCTGTTCATTAACTACTCCGCGCATTTCCGCAAAAATAGTTTTCGGAAAAAGATGGCGAAACGCTGAAATAAATAAAAAGCGGCTTCTGGAAAGGAAAATACCATTGCGCCCACCATGATAAGCCGGGTCAAGGAACAGGGTGCACAGCTCACTGTATCCGGTGTGATCCTGCCCTACAATCAAGGTCTCAAACGAATTATAAATTCCTAATTCACGGGATGAGCGCACCGATTTCTGAACACGGTAATTGTAGAAAGGCTCCTCCAGCCCAACCGCAACCTCCAGCGCACTCACCCCAACAACCCGATGCTTTTCCGTGTCTTCCAGAGTAAACAAGAATCCCTGTTGTGAACGCTCGCGCCCATCGTGGAATGAATCAATGCTGCGTGAAATCCGGGCTGCCAGGTATTCCTGATTATTTGGCAACGACGTCAAACCCACTCCAGCGCGAGACGAGAGATCGAGGATATCCCCCAAATCTTTATGTTGAACGGATCTAAATAGCATCATGATATCACCTCAAAAACTGCGTTTATTCCTGAACAAATCGCTTGAGGGCATTTTCAAGCCGGACAAAACCGTCGTTGATATCCTGTGATTCAATATTTAATGCCGGAGCAAAACGCAGTACATTCGGCCCTGCAATCAGAGCGATTAACCCTTCTTCCGCAGCAAGATTGGTTAATGTTTTCGCTTTACCCTGATATTTGTTCGCCAGCTCTGCCCCCAGCAATAACCCTTTACCACGTATTTCACTAAACACTTGGTAACGCTGGTTCAAATCTGTCATATGCCGGATGAATTCCTGATGGCGCTCCTGCACACCTGCCAGAAAATCCTTCTGGTTCACTATGCTCAGCACTTTATGGGCAACTGCGCTTGCCAGCGGGTTACCACCGAATGTTGTGCCATGTGAACCCGGCTGGAATACTTCTGCAACATGCTGTTTAACCAGCATCGCTCCGATTGGGAACCCACCGCCCAACCCTTTTGCACTGGTCAGTATATCCGGCTCAATTCCGGTTTCTTCATAGGCATACAGATACCCCGTGCGGCCAATTCCGGTCTGTATTTCGTCATAAATCAGCAACGCCTGATATTGATCACACAGTTCTCTTAAGGCCTTCAGAAAATCTGGCGTTGCAGGGATCACACCACCTTCGCCAATAATGGGTTCAACAATGACGGCACAGGTTTTGTCAGAAATATGTGCTTTAATGGCTTCAATATCGTTATAAGGGAGATGAGTGATTTGTTGTGGAAGAGGAGCAAAATCTTGTGAATATTTAGGTTGCCCACCTACTGTCACTGTAAATAATGTTCTTCCGTGAAAAGAGTTTTCAAATGAGATAATTTCGCTTTTATGGCTGCCATGTTTATCTAAAGCATATTTTCTGGCAATTTTCAGTGCAGCTTCATTTGCTTCAGCGCCGGAGTTACAGAAAAAAACCTTATCAGAAAAGGTATTCTCGACTAAATCTTTTGCCAGTTTTAAGACCGGTTCATTGGTGTAACCATTACCAATATGCCAGAGGTTTTCCATTTGATTGCTTAATGTTTCTTTTAATTCATTATTAGCATGTCCTAATGCGTTAACAGCAATACCTCCAGCAAAATCAACGTATTCTTTTTCATCCTGATCCCATACTCTGGAGCCTTTAGCTCTGACAGGAATAAATGGAGCTGGTGCGAAACAAGGAACCATATACTGTTCAAACCAATTTCTCTGAATTTCTTTCGTCATTTGTTTTACCTCGAATAATTAACAAGAAAGGTGGTAATAGGCGTGTATTTAAAGAGTCTTTAAAATTAATGGATATACTCATATTTTCCATTAATTATTTCTATTAATTTTTAGTTTTATTCATTCACTGAATCAATGTTTTTCTGAAACTTAAAATTAATCTTTCAACACCTTTCATTGCCAGACCTGATTAACAATTAATCGCATCATCTCTTTGATTTTTAACAAAGTCAACACAACATAATCACAATGAATTTACTTTTTTGATGTTTTTCACAATTTATAAAAATGATTTTTTATTCAGTTTATGCATAAAC
>NZ_CAWQJR010000199.1:0-24054 GCF_963894935.1 Xenorhabdus sp. PB61.4 | reverse complement strand
AGCTCAGTAGCCAGGGCTTGTAACTGTTTCTCGTCCATCTTTTCACCTGTTTTAGTTGATAAATTAAACATATCAAAAACAGGCAATTACACAAATTTAGAAACAGGGTCTCAGAGGGCGTTTCATAGCACAACGCTGTTCTGCCGAAAAACCATATTCAATTTCACCTTGCAAAATTTGTTGTAATTCCTCGCTCATTTCCTGCGGTTCCAGGATAACAAACCCCAGTTTTTGGTAAAAAGGCGCATTCCAAAGGATGCTACGGAAAGTTGTTAAAGTTACAGACTGTAATTGACGTTGTTCAGCAACTTGAATAACTGTTTCCATTAATTTCTTACCTATGCCCTTTCTTTGCCAATCCCCATGCACAGACAGTTCAAAAATATGTAACCCGTCCTCCAGAGGTTTCGCCAGAATAAAACCTACAGGAATACCCTTATGATTTATTGCAACCCAGCTATTGTGTTGTGCAATATAGCCCGAATGTTGTTGTTCAGTCTGTACATGACCATCAGAAATCCAGGCTAATTCAGGTATGAGACAAAATAGTTGCGCAGCGGAATGTTCAATTATAGCTAACTGATTTATATCTGATAACTGTGTTGGCCGAATAGTAAACATTATACCACCTCGGTAATTATTCAGGATGGAAGCATCAATTTCATTGCAGCGATAATAATACCAGAAAAACCAAACATCATTGTTACCATCCATTTTGTCTGGGATGTTATTTTCTCTAATAGCGTCTTATGGATAGATGCCATTTCTTTATTGACAGATGCAATCTCAGTATGGATAAGTACCTTTACGGATTCAATATCGGCCTTAGTAGCATAGGTATTTTTTATAATTCCCACGTCTATTTTTAGCTCAGTTACATCTGTTTTTAGCTCTGCTACATCTGACTTTAATTCTATTACGTCTGTTTTTAATTGTCTTACATCTGTCTTTAGCTCTGTTACATCTGATTTTAGCTCTGTTACATCTGATTTTAACTGTGTTACGTCTGTTTTTAACTGTGTTACGTCTGTTTTTAACTGTGTTACGTCTATTTTTAACAGTGAAACATCTGTTTTTAATTGTGAAACATCTACCCCCATATTTTCAAATCTTTTTTCTAATATTACATTCATTTCCGTTCTCCCTGTCAGGTTGAAAGTACTAAAACTTATCGATTCAGGTAAAAAATACTTTTTATATTGCTGATTGTGATCCCCATATTCCCTTTGAACAGCATTGTCCTCAATTCTCATATATCACCTCCGAAATATCCTTTTTCTATTCTGTGTTTTTACAGAGAATCTATATTCATTGTTTTTAAATAACCAATAAATGATTACATTTTCAATTTATATATTGGCAATAAATTTAAAACGTATTTTTCATAATACTCTAGACTCTATCACCATTAATTTTTTAAATCATCAGCCGTTCCACTAATAACACAATAAAAACTCAAAGAATATATATAACAAAATCATTAAATTACGCCGGCATGTAACTTTAATATATAAAAATAAAATCTTACACTACCCAAGGATTTTACTTTATTTCTTTCATAAAAGAACATTCAATATTTGCGATTATCTTTTATTTATCATTAATTGCGAACTGCTACGCATTTCCATGTAAGAGAGGGCTGTAAAACAACCCTCAAAATAGCATCAAAAATTATGCTCTCGCACTATCCAGTAGCTTTTTCCAGGTCGATAAAATCAAAACCTGATCCGGTGGTGTCAATTCGCCAGCTTTAATTGCTTTCTGAACGCTTTCCTCTACACGCTGATGAAGCTGTTCAATAGTATTGGCACCTTCCTGCTCCAGTTCAGCAACGGCCAGCGTCAGATGCCCGCGGAGGTATCCACCAGCAAATAATTCGTCATCACTGGCATATTCAACCATGTCATCTATCTGTGCCAGAATGCGTGTTTCAAACTCTGCGAGCATTGTTTTTCCTCAAAAATCAAATCAGTGAGCAAAAGGATTTTCCGGGTCAGGAAAATGTTCTGCCTTTAGTGGAGGGGTATTGTAAAACGATTGCAGGGCACGAATAAAGCGCGCCGCGCGTAGGGGGATTCCATTTTCAAGGTATGTGATGACCTGAGCATGAACTTTCTGCTGAAAAGCAAAACGATCCGGTTCAAAATCACCGTCCAGATTATCGCAACTAATGTTGAACGGAAAGCCGGCAGCCATACAGAATAGCCACTCTAACGCCTGAGGTTTAATTTCGACTTTTTCGAATTCAGCCTGAGTTTGAGCATCGCGGCCATCAGGACAATACCAATAACCAAAATCAACCAATTTACGACGCTCTGCACCTGCAATGCACCAATGGGAAATTTCATGTAATCCGCTGGCGTAAAAGCCGTGGGCAAATACGACCCGGTTATAAACTTCTTTATCATCTGCGGGTAGATAAATTGGCTCATCATCACCTTTGATCAAACGGGTGTTATAGTCATCGCTAAAGCAATTATCAAAAATTTCAATTAGTTGTTGATAATGATGTTCAGCCATTTATTAATAAGGTCCTAAAAATTAAAAATAAAATGCCAGCCAGGAGCGAATGGTTTCACCATGCTGTTCATGAAGCAATTTGATGCTCATTAAAAAAGAGATGGTTACCAGCATCGGGCGAATCAATTTCTGCCCCCTGCTTAATACCAAACCAGCTCCTAAGCGTGCTCCAATCATCTGACCGGCCAGCATAACAAAACCCAGCAGCCATAAAACCTGTCCGCCAAGAATAAAGAAAACCAATGCACCGAGATTAGCTGCGCAATTCAGCACTTTTGCATGTGCAGTTGCCTTAGCCAGATTGTAACCACAGAGCATTACGTAAGAAAGTGCCAGAAAAGAGCCGGTTCCCGGTCCGAATACACCATCGTAAAACCCGATCCCTCCCCCGGCAAGGCAACCAAATGCAATCGGCCCCAGACGGCGCGGTCGATCTTCTGCACCTATATTTGGTACCAGCAGGAAGTAAAGGCCGATAATCATAACCAGAACCGGTAGGGCATAGCGCAGTAAATCCGGTGATACAAACTGAACCAGTAATGCGCCTGACATGCCCCCCAGAACCGTCATAGTGATAGCAAATCGTTGAGAACGTAAACTTACTATTCCCCGACGGATAAAATACAGGCTGGCAGAGAGTGAACTACCTACAGCCTGAAGTTTCCCTGTTGCCAGTGCCTGAACCGGCGTAATACCTGTGGATAATAAAGCAGGGATCGTTAACAGCCCGCCGCCACCTGCAATTGAATCGATAAAACCTGCAACCAGAGCAACTAAAAAGAGAAAACCATAAACTTCCGGACCCAGTAATGACCATTCCATGATGTATTTCACCAGAAAATTGCTTATTCGATATCACGATGTCTTTCGGCACCTGTTCATATTTGTTGAGCTCTGGTTCACCAGCTTGGAAGTGAAGGTGACACATCCGCACATTGTGCTCTCTGGCGCAACAGATGATCCATCAGGACAATCGCCATCATCGCCTCTGCAATAGGCACTGCGCGGATACCAACACAAGGATCATGCCGACCCCGGGTAACCATATCCACTTCTTCGCCCTGCCGATTAATTGTTTTACCTGAAACCATAATGCTGGATGTCGGTTTCAGCGCAATGTGGGCAACAATAGGCTGACTGCTACTGATCCCCCCCAGAATGCCTCCCGCATGGTTACTGGTAAAACCCTGAGAGGTGATTTCATCCCTGTTTTCACTGCCACGCAGGCCAATTACGCCAAAACCATCACCAATTTCTACGCCTTTCACAGCATTAATGCTCATTAGCGCATGGGCAATGTCGGCATCCAGACGGTCAAAAACCGGTTCTCCTAATCCAGCCGGAACATTTTCAGCCACAACGGTCACTCTGGCGCCAATGGAATCCCCTTCTTTCTTCAGGGCACGTAATAATTCATCAAGCTGAGTTAATTTACTTTCATCAGGACAGAAAAACGGGTTCTGCTCAACCAGATCCCAGTCTTTCATTTCGCAGTGAATATCTCCCATCTGAGTAAGGCAAGCACGGATACGAATACCATGTTTTTCGAATAAATATTTTTTGGCAATCGCTCCCGCAGCAACACGTATTGCAGTTTCGCGGGCAGATGAACGGCCACCTCCGCGATAATCTCGCAATCCATATTTTTGTTCATAGGTATAATCTGCATGGCCGGGACGGAAAACATCTTTGATCGCACTGTAGTCTTGCGAGCGTTGATCGGTGTTTTCAATTAATAAACCAATACTGGTTCCGGTCGTCACTCCCTCAAAAACACCGGAAAGTATGCGAACCTCATCGGGTTCACGGCGCTGAGTGGTATAGCGGGAAGTCCCGGGACGACGCCTGTCCAGATCGATTTGCAAATCGGCTTCCGAAATAACAATACCAGGTGGAACACCATCAACAATTCCACCCAATGCAAGACCGTGAGATTCACCAAATGTGGTGACACGGAAAAACTGTCCAATACTGTTGCCTGCCATACCTATCCTGCCATTATTTCTTATGTATTAAGATTAGATGTTAAATAACAATAAACTAACAAATGGTTAAAGCATAATTTATTTCACCCGATTTATTGAACTATACCAATTCAACTCCAAGAGGCGGGGCGATATAAGGACTTATCCCATATTACCCGTTGTAACCTGAAGTTTATCGGGCATAAAATGTGCTAAAAAATACTTTAACCATTGAGCTTAATATTGTGTGTAACGAACTTTAATCTTTGAACAGGTGAAAATGTTCGTGATATTCGACTAACTGGCTACGGGTCAGCATAAATACGCCACCGCCGCCATGTTCAAATTCCAGCCATGTGAATGGTACGTCAGGATACTGCCCAATCAGGTGAACCATGCTATTACCGACTTCACATATCAGCACACCCTCTTCTGTCAGGAAATCCGGGGCGGTCGCAAGAATACGACGAACCAGATCCAGCCCATCCACTCCCGCAGCCAGACCCAGCTCCGGTTCACGATGAAATTCATCCGGCAAATCACCCATATCTTCTTCATCCACATAAGGTGGATTAGTCACGATAAGATCGTATTTCATTGGTGGCATATCGCGGAACATATCAGAACGGATTGGTATGACGCGATGTAACAGAGCATGGTTTTCAATATTCTGTTCTGTCACAGCTAAGGCATCAGCAGAAATGTCAACTGCATCAACTTCTGCCTCAGGGAAAGCATGAGCACATGCAATTGCAATACAACCACTTCCGGTGCACAAATCAAGAATGGTTGATGGCTCCTGTGGGAGCAACCCTGCAAATTGATTGTTAATCAACTCACCAATGGGTGAACGCGGCACCAGAACCCGATCATCAACATAAAACTCATGCCCACAGAACCATGCACGGTTAGTCAGGTAAGCGATCGGAATGCGATCGTTGATGCGACGCTGGACACATTCAGCAATACGATGACGCTCCGTTGTTGTCAGGCGGGATGTCATCATGCTTTCTGGTATATCGATAGGCAGGTGCAATGTTGGAAGAACCAATTGCAAAGCCTCATCCCATGGGTTATCTGTCCCATGACCATAATAGATGCCGGCTGCACTGAAACGGCTGGTTGCCCAGCGCAGCATATCCTGAATGGTATGCAGCTCCGCGACGGCTTCATCTACAAAAATCTTATCCACAAGCACCTCTAAACCTCAAGAATATTAAGTCTGCTAGTTTGCCACGATCCCCGCCACAAATCAGCTATCTGAGCATGTGAATTATTTCAGGTGAAAAGCATATGTAAGATCGACAAAAACACAAAAGCCATCCTGCCCTGACAAGATGGCTTTCATTAACACTATCTTTTCATCAATCAGGCTTTTTTCTCACCCGATGTTTTAACCCACAGGAAATAGCAGGCAGTCAGTAATGCTACCCAACCGAGCCCCACATATAACGCAACGCGTGTATGCGGGAAATAACCCAGCACCACTATGATGAATGCCATAAATGCGATTGTCAGCATTGGCGCTATCGGCCAGAACGGTACAGGGAATTGCAGTTGCTTAGCTTCTTCCGCAGGCATTTTCCGACGCATCATGTATTGCGATAACAGAATCATCAGCCATACCCATACCGTGGCAAAGGTTGCGATAGAAGCGATAATCAAGAAGATTTCTTCCGGAAATATATAATTCAACCATACACCGACCAGCAAAATGACTGACATCACCAATACTGTCACCCACGGCACGCCATGTTTTGTCAGTTTGTTGAAAAAAGCAGGTGCCTGTTTTTTCTGCGCCATGCCGTACATCATTCGCCCGGCACCAAAGATATCGCTGTTAATGGCTGAGATTGCTGCCGTGATAACGACAAGGTTCAGAATATGGGCGGCATAGTTGAATTGCAGGCTGGAGAAAATTTGCACGAATGGGCTGCCATTCTGACCAACCTGATTCCACGGATAAATACACATCAGAACAAACAGGGTAAGAACATAAAACAGCAGAATGCGCACGGGGACAGCATTGATAGCTCGTGGAATAGAATATACCGGATTTTTCGCTTCACTGGCGGTAATACCGATAACTTCAATACCACCGAATGCAAACATCACAACGGTAAATGACGCAATAATCCCGGTAACGCCATTCGGCATAAAGCCGCCATGTTCCCACAGATTTGATAAACCGGTTCCCTGCTCGAACCCGTACATCATGATTGCAAAGCCGCCAACAATCATCGCGATGATCGCAACCACTTTTATGATGGAAAGCCAGAACTCCATCTCACCAAAAACTTTAACGTTACACAGGTTTATTGCTCCGATAAAAAAGACGATACCGAGAACCCAAATCCATTGATCAACGTGGGGAAACCAGAATTTCATATAGAGGCCAAATGCGGTGACATCCGCCAGACAGACCACCAGCATCTCAAAGACATAAGTCCATCCGGTCAGAAAACCCGCCAGCGGCCCCAGATAATGGCTGGCATAATGAGAAAACGAACCGGGCACAGGGTTATGAACCGCCATTTCCCCCAATGCCCGCATAACCATAAAAACAGCGGCTCCTCCGATAATATACGCCAGCAATACCGCCGGCCCTGCGGCCTGAATGGCTCCCGCAGAACCATAAAAAAGTCCGGTACCAATTGCCGACCCCAGTGCCATAAACCGAATATGACGAACGCTTAGCCCACGCTTGAGTTGTGAGGTGTTTTGCATGATTTATCCCTATTTCTTTTATTATTAGACGTGAAAGATAAATACAACGATAAGGCCGGGAAAACCGGCCTTCAGACGATTTAGTTTATGTGGTTTTTCAGGACATTACCAATCGGCAGGATCTTATCTGCCGGTAATAATGCAGAAAGTTGCTGTTCTGCCAGTAACTGAATAGCTGCTTCAATATCCGGTGCGAAAAAACGATCTTTATCGTAATACTTTACTTTATTACGCAGAATATGACGGGCTTGCTCAAGCGTCGGGCTACTCTTTAACCCTTCACGGAAATCGATGCCCTGACATGCCGTCAGCCATTCAATTGCCAGAATACCCCTGACATTATCCGCCATTTCCCACAAACGACGACCTGCTGCCGGTGCCATAGAAACATGATCTTCCTGATTCGCTGACGTCGGCAGGCTGTCAACACTGGAAGGATGTGCTAACGCCTTATTTTCACTTGCCAGTGCAGCCGCAGTTACCTGAGCAATCATAAAGCCAGAATTGACACCGCTGTTTTTGACCAGAAACGGAGGCAACTGAGACATATTGCTATCCATCAGCAGAGCAATCCGCCGTTCTGCCAGTGCACCAATCTCCGCCAGCGCAAGAGCCAGATTATCCGATGCCATCGCGACAGGTTCAGCATGGAAATTCCCGCCGGAAATTACTTCGTCCTGCTCAGTGAAAACCAGTGGGTTATCAGAAACAGCATTAGCCTCAACCATAATGACATCAGCAGCATGGCGGATTTGGGTCAGGCAAGCGCCCATAACCTGTGGCTGGCAACGTAGTGAATAAGGGTCCTGAACTTTCGGGCAGTTTTCGTGGGAGGCAGAAATGTCACTTTTCTCTTCCAATACAAAGCGATATAAAGCTGCAACATCAATTTGCCCTTTCTGCCCACGGACTTCATGAATACGTGCGTCGAATGGCTTACGGGATCCCAGAGCCGCTTCAACTGATAAAGCGCCACACACAACGGCTGATGCCAGTAATTCTTCCGCTGCAAACAAGCCTTTCAGGGCAAATGCTGTTGAAGTCTGAGTACCGTTCAGTAATGCCAGTCCCTCTTTTGCGACCAGCGTAAATGGCTGAAGACCCGCTTTTGCCAGTGCTTCTTTTGCCGGCAACCAATCCCCGCGATAACGGGCTTTGCCCTCACCCAGTAATAACAGACTCATATGTGCCAGCGGAGCCAAATCACCAGAAGCCCCAACCGACCCTTTAGCCGGAATACAAGGGTAAACTTCGGCATTCACCAATGCTATCAAGGCTTGAATAACTTCCAGACGAATACCTGAGTAACCACGAGCTAAGCTGTTAATTTTTAATACGACCATCAAACGGACGATTTCATCCGGCAACGGTTCACCAACACCCGCCGCATGTGACATAACAATCGAACGTTGCAGTTCTTCTAAATCCTGTTCTGCAATTCGGGTATTTGCCAGTAACCCAAAACCCGTATTAATTCCGTAAGCAGTTCTGTTTTCCTTGATGATGCGGTTAACACATTCAACACTGTTCTCTATCGCCGGAAGACATTGCTCATCTAACGTTATTTGTACCGGATGCTGATAGATATGGCGTAACTCTTCAAGCGTCATTTTTCCCGGATGGATAGTGATATATTTCATATTAGTAACGCTCCTTATTTTATTTCTGCCGCTTGAGTGTCTTCTTTTCGGGTATCGAGCATAGGTAAATTCAGCCCTTGTTCTTCTGCGCATTGAATTGCCAGTTCATAACCTGCATCTGCATGGCGCATAACGCCTGTCGCCGGATCGTTATGGAGTACCCGGGCAATGCGCTCCGCCGCTTCATCTGAACCATCACAGACAATCACCATGCCAGAGTGCTGGGAGAAGCCCATACCAACCCCGCCGCCGTGATGCAGCGAAACCCATGTTGCTCCACTGGCGGTATTTAACAGGGCATTCAGCAATGGCCAGTCAGATACTGCGTCAGAACCATCTTTCATTGATTCGGTTTCACGGTTAGGGCTTGCTACTGAGCCTGAATCCAGATGATCACGTCCAATCACTATTGGCGCGGAAAGTTCGCCATTACGAACCATTTCATTGAAAGCCAGACCCAGTTTGGCGCGATCGCCCAACCCTACCCAGCAAATACGTGCTGGTAAGCCCTGAAAGCTGATGCGTTCCCGTGCCATATCCAGCCAGCGATGCAGATGGTTGTCATCCGGCAATAGTTCTTTTACTTTGGCATCTGTTTTATAAATATCCTGAGGGTCACCAGAAAGTGCCGCCCAACGGAAAGGGCCTATGCCGCGACAGAAAAGCGGGCGGATATAAGCAGGAACAAAACCGGGGAAATTAAAGGCATTGTCAACGCCCATTTCCTTAGCCATCTGCCTGATATTATTACCGTAATCAAAAGTGGGTATACCCTGTTTCTGGAAATCCAGCATCGCGGCTACATGCTGTGCCATTGATGCTTTTGCCGCCTGGACAACGTGTTCCGGCTCAGTTTCAGCCCGACGACAATACTCTTCCCATGTCCACCCTACCGGCAAATAACCGTGTAATGGATCGTGAGCACTGGTCTGGTCTGTCACCATATCAGGGCGAACACCACGGCGAACCAGTTCTGGTAAAATCTCCGCTGCGTTACCACACAATGCTATTGATACTGCTTTACCTTCGCGGGTATAGCGCCCAATACGTGCCAGCGCATCATCCAGATCTATGGCCTGCTCATCCACGTATTGAGTACGTAAACGAAAATCAATCCGGCTTTGCTGACATTCAATATTCAGTGATGAAGCACCTGCCAGTGTTGCGGCCAGAGGCTGCGCCCCTCCCATACCGCCTAATCCGGCTGTCAGAACCCAGCGACCGGTCAAATCACCGTTATAGTGCTGACGCCCGGCTTCGACAAATGTTTCATAAGTACCCTGCACAATTCCCTGACTACCGATATATATCCAGCTGCCGGCCGTCATCTGGCCATACATCGCTAATCCTTTAGCATCCAGTTCATTAAAGTGTTCCCACGTTGCCCAGTGAGGAACCAGATTTGAGTTGGCAATCAGTACACGGGGAGCATTTTCATGTGTTTTGAAAACGCCGACGGGTTTGCCTGACTGAACCAGTAATGTCTCGTTGCTCTCAAGGTTTTTCAGAGTCTCAACAATCTTTTCATAACATTCCCAATTCCTGGCTGCGCGACCAATACCACCATAAACCACCAGCTCATGGGGATTCTCTGCAACATCAGGATCAAGGTTGTTCATAAGCATGCGAAGCGGAGCTTCTGTCAGCCAGCTTTTTGCTGTGAGTTTTGTTCCTCTGGGAGCACGGATAACCGCATTACTGAATTTATTATTTTGCGTTGTCACAGTTTTTCCTTTTTCATATTTATGAAAACTTATTAACTGTATAGTTGTATATACATGTATATTCAATAGGCAAAAATGTGACAGAGATAAAGTCAATAATTTTGTTATTTTTCTTTTTTATTGAAGATCAATAGGATGGTTATAATTCACTTGCAAAATATCAGAAGGGAATTTTTGCTGGTTTTGTGTTTTATATCACATATGTTTTACATTTTTGTTACCTTCTCCTCTCATGCATAATGCCAAAGAGGAGATTTTTGAGTACAGAGAAAACCAATCATAAACATCAATTCATGAGCTAAAACGCCCTTTCAACTTATAGCGGTGACCGGGAAATAATAATCTGGCACTGGAAACTATATGCTCTTTCGACCAAGTTCGGCGACTGATTAACAAACAGGGTGAATTCTCCTCTATTTGCAGTAAACGGCAGGAGCGGGCATCACCGGCAACAGCTTCTACAATATGTTCTCCCTCCGTAAGTGGTGCCACTATCGATAAGTAATCATGGGCTGTCTGTTGATGGAAATCCTGTCGCAAATATTCCGGTGCCGCTAGCGCATTAACATAACGATCCTCAATTTGTACGGGCACATCATTTTCATAATGGAGAATAATTGAGTGATAAACCGCTGTACCGGCTTTTATTCCCAGCTCCTTAGCCTGAGTCATATTAGCGGTGACTTCCGCCAGCTTTAATACCTTGCAGTTATGGCGATGGGTACGTGCCGCAATCTCATCAGCAATACTGTGAATTTCAAACAGGGCTGACTGCCCTTTCGGTTCTGAAACAAATGAGCCTACCCCCTGTAAACGAAATAAAAGCCCTTCTGCCGTCAGTTCCCGTAATGCCCTGTTTGCTGTCATGCGACTGCAATTAAATTGTTTTACTAACTCAGATTCTGAAGGCACTCTGTCATGGGGTTGCCACACCCCAGTATGAATTTTTTCAATAATTGATTGTTTGACTTTCGCATACAGAGGTACGGGTTTAGTTATTTTGTCTGATAAATCAATGGTCACAATAAATTCCTTTCTACTCCCGAGCGTATTGCCAATTATCCATTCCACCAATGCACTATTTGCCATGCAAGGCGAGCTGCGGCTTTACCGCCCATACCCTGAATATCGTACAATGGATTCAGCTCAACCAGATCAACAGCCTGTAATTTTTTACTCTGGCAAATCGGCTGGATCAGTGACAATAAACGCTCCAACGGAACACCGAGTGCAGCCGGAGCTGAAACTGACGGCATTTGCCAAATCGGTAATACGTCCAAATCAATCGTCATGTAGATGATTTCAGCCTGATTCAGCATATCCTGTATCTGTTGTTGAACTTTATCCAGCATAGAATCAATGCATTGAGTATCCCAAATAATAGTGACATCAAGATGATTCGCTTCATCCAATAAGGCTTGAGTATTTGAGGCCAGACTGGCACCCACACAGCTGTAATTAAACGGACGCTGTTGCTGGTGACAATAATCAGCAAGCTGGCAGAATGGTGTGCCTGATGTTGCCTGTGGCGCATTGCGTAGATCCAG
This sequence comes from Xenorhabdus sp. PB61.4, assembly GCF_963894935.1. Lineage (NCBI taxonomy): Bacteria > Pseudomonadati > Pseudomonadota > Gammaproteobacteria > Enterobacterales > Morganellaceae > Xenorhabdus > Xenorhabdus sp. PB61.4. The sequence continues at coordinate 11,932 of NZ_CAWQJR010000199.1, read as the reverse complement.
ATGCGCATCAAAATTAATGATCCCTACCCGCTGTGTCGGGAACGCACGATAAATGCCCATACCATGAGCAAAGGCAGTTTCATGACCGCCACCAAAAATGAGGGTACGCATTTTCTGGCTCTGACAGGCATAGACAGCATCACTCAGTGCACTTTGGGCTTCACTTAACTGACCGCTATTCGCCCGGATATTACCCAAATCCACCAGCAATTCATGCCCATCATGACTCGCCATATTTGCCAGCGACTGACGCAAATACTCAGGCCCTGATTTTGCTCCCGGCCGCCCCTGATTGAGTTTCACACCTTCATCACACTCAAAACCCAACAATGCAATATGATTCGGATATTGTTCAGGAGAAAAATCAGTGGGTTGTTTTATCGTCTGGAACATACGTAAAGCATTATTGGCCTCAGCAAGGTCATTACGTCCCTGCCAAATGTTTTCTGATGTCGGATGCCATAATTTCATGTTATTTCCCTCATTAATATTTATTGTTCACAAAAAATTATGTGTAATTACGCCACGATAGACACGGTAAACCAACGGGTTACGCCCTAATTCGTATAATATATCTACAGGTTCTTTTGCATCCCAAACAATAAAATCAGCCATATAACCTGCTGCTATCTGACCGTGACTTTCTGATCTGCCCAATGCGCGTGCCGCATGAATAGTCACACCCTGCCATGCTTCTTCCGGTGTCAGACCGAACTGGACACAAGCCATATTCATCATCATACGTAGTGACGTAAACGGGCTGGTTCCCGGATTAAAATCTGTAGAAATCGCCATCGGTACGCGGTATTGGCGTAATAAGGCAATCGGAGGACATTGTGTTTCTTTCAGAAAATAAAATGCCCCCGGCAATAAAACCGCAACCGTTCCACTGCGGCTAATTGCCTGAACACCTTTTTCATCCAGATATTCAATGTGATCAACAGATAAGCCCTGATAATCAGCAACCAGCTCAGTACCACCGAGATTGGAAAGCTGTTCAACATGGCCTTTGACGGGAATATTTAATCTTCTGGCCGCATCAAAGACGCGTTTAGTCTGTTCAAGACTGAATCCAACGCTTTCGCAAAACACATCCACAGATTCAAATAACTGCTTTTGCCAAAGATTGGGCAGAATAGTGTCACAAACTAAGTCAATATAAGCGTCAGGATTATGTTTGTATTCCGGAGGAACAGCATGGGCAGAAAGCAGAGTCGGGCTGATTTCAACTGGGTTTTTCTGCCCTAATATCCGAATAACGTCCAGTTGCTTCTCTTCATTTGCCAAATCCAGCCCATAGCCTGATTTCATTTCAATGGTTGTCACACCTTCAGCTATCAAAGCACTCAGCCGCTTTTGAGCCGCAATTTCCAGTTGTTGGGCTGAACTTTGCCGGGTGGCATTGACTGTGGCATTAATACCGCCACCTTTAGCACTGATTTGTGCATAAGAAATACCATTCAGACGCTGCTCCCACTCTGATGCCCGGTTACCACCAAAAACCAGATGAGTATGACAGTCAATCAGGCCGGGAGTAATTAATCGCTGTTCTGCATCAATCACCTCGCAACGGTTAGCTGGCACACTCTCCGTTGGCAGAACTGCCAGAATTTTTTCATCCCGTATGATCAAATCATATTGTTCCAGAATACCGTAATTATGCTTGCCATCCATGTTACTGATTGTAGGGTTCATTGTGGCAAGTCTGGCATTACGCCAGATAATGTCGGTATCTTTCAGTTCAATCGACATTATTTTCGTCCTGTTATTTTTTTGTTGTTACTGACAGTTGTTATGTTGTATATACATTTATTTTATAACCAGACACAATTGTCAAATAATTTTATGAACAGCATGTGCCCAAAAATAATAGCGTCTAAGCAAAATCTTAATAAATCGGGTACAATCACCGAAAGTTGTTAATGAATTAGTATGTAATGAAGAAGAAAAAACCATTAAATGAAGAAGACATCAGTCTATTTAGAACGTCAGTAGTGGGAACCCGTCGGATTACTCAGGATAAAGTCTTACACTCCCCAAAAAGAAAAAAAATCAGTCACATGGCACCTGAACGCCTGATGCAAGAACAGGTCGATGCCAGTTACTATTTTTCTGATGAGTTTCAGCCTAACCTGGATATGGAAGGCCCGACTCGTTATGTACGAGAAGGAGCCAATCATTATGAGCTGAAAAAGCTGCGGCGAGGTGATTATCCCCCTGAGCTTTTTCTGGATTTACACGGATTAACTCAGTTACAGGCTAAACAGGAAATTGGGGCGTTAATCGCGGCCTGTCGTCGAGAAAATGTCTATTGTGCCTGTGTTATGCATGGTCACGGTAAGCATATCCTCAAGCAACAAACACCACTATGGCTCGCCCAACATCCTGATATTATCGCTTTTCATCAGGCACCTAAAGAATGGGGGGGAAACGCTGCATTACTCATTTTGGTTGAACAGGATGAGTTTATACAGCGTTAGCCAAAACACGTTTTAACCTGTGGGCTGGTCAGGGCTACAATTGTGCCGGAGAGGTTTGCCATAGCAGGCGGCCTTTTTGTGTCTGCTTATCCAGTTCCACACAGGCAATACTGGATGTCGAAAACATCGGAGGGGCTTGCGCAGGGCAAAGTTCGGACACTAAATAGCCAACTAAAGGTAAGTGAGAAACTACCAAGATGGCTTTTTTTCCTTGCTCTGCCAAAACCTGTAAGTAACTTGCCACCAGCTCAGCATCACCCGACGGGGTTAGCTCTTCTAATATTTCCTCACTATCAGGTAATACCAGACTCTCACGCACCACTTGCAGAGTCTGCCCCGCCCGGATATAAGGACTGACCAGTACGCAATCAATCTCAGGCTTCTGTTGCTCAAGCCAAAGCGCCATTTTCTGCGATTCCTGACAGCCGCGCGGCGTTAACTCCCGCGTTGCATCGCTGATTGAGTTAAAAGCAGCATCACCATGACGCATAATAAACACGAACATAATTCACCGTTGAGTTAAATTTCAGAACTAATTCTAATATTTACTTTCATTCTACCAAAAATAACCCTGAAATTACTCAGGCAATTAGCTGAATTGAAGTCACCCGTTTTCAGGTAACTTATCACGAAAGTAAAATAATATTATTGAGAGCGAACTGTGAACCTTTGACAAAAGGTTTCAATGAAAATTGAGAGATATTCTGCCGCAAAATATGGCTAAATAAAATTACTAATAATGGGTGATATATGTATTGTTTGGCTATTATATTAAGCTGATAACTTAACAATAAAAATTCACACACAATATATTTTTTAGCAATTATAGATAAAACCGGCCCTTTAAATTTAAAGGGCCGGTATCACTTATTAAAAAATACCAGAAGAAGCGTATATGCGTTATTCGTAGAATCTCTTATCCTGTTCAGCCATCTGAATCAGACGTTCACAGGGTGCAAACCTGTCTCCGTACTGCTGTGCCAAACGTTGCAAAGTCTCTACAACATGACGGCTACCAAGCTTATCCATATAACGGAATGGCCCTCCCAGGAATGGCGGGAAACCGATACCAAATACAGCACCTATATCACCATCACGAGGGCTGCGGATGATGCCTTCATCCAGACAACGTACAGCTTCATTTAACATTAACATCAGACAACGCTGAGCAATGTCTGAGCGTGACATTTTTGCAGCAGGCTGAACTTTCAACAGGGAATAAATCGAAGGATCAGCCTCTTTGCTGTTTTTCCTGAATGACCAGAATTTATTCTTTTTAGTTGCATAGGAGTAAAAACCACGACCGTTTTTCTTACCCTTGCGATCGTTATTCAGCACAGCATCTAAAATTGCCGGCGGTGTAAACCGCTCCCCTAATTGATCCACCAGCACAGGGATAATTTTGGTTCCGACATCAATACCGACTTCATCCAGCAAATTGATTGGCCCGATTGGGAAACCAAAATCAACCAGGGCTTTATCGATATGTTCGATAGGTTCCCCTTCCACCAGACAATAGCCCGCTTCATTAATATAAGGAGATAAAATTCGGTTAACATAAAACCCGGCTTTATCTCCCACAACAATGGCTGTTTTACCCTGTTTTTTCGCCAGTGCTACTGCTGTTGCTATTGTTTTTTCACTTGTTCCTGCATGTGGAATGACTTCCACCAATGGCATCTTATCTACAGGGCTGAAGTAATGAAGGCCAATAACCTGTTCCGGTCGTTTAGCAATTTCCGCAATCTGGTGAATCGGCAATGAAGACGTGTTAGACGCGAAAATAGTTTCCGCCTTTGTATTCGCTTCAACTTCTGCGACCATCTTACGTTTCAGTACCAAGTCTTCAAATACGGCTTCAACCACAATATCAGCCTGTTTAAAACCACTGTAATCTATAGTACCAGAAAGCAGAGACATCTGACGAGAACGCTCCGATGGGGTCAGACGCCGTTGACTAACACGCTTGGAAAGCATATCCCATGTATATTTCAACGCCTGATTAATGCCTTTCTCATTAATATCTTTGATACGCACCGGTAAATGACCACGAGTTGCGGTTACATTCGCAATCCCGCCTCCCATCAAGCCACCACCTAAAATCCCCACATGCCTGATCTGAGCAGGCAGTTCCGAAGAACCCGTCTCATTTTTTAATGAGGTGGTAGCAAAAAACAGACTGCGCAGTGCCGATGATTCCGACGACATAGCCAGCTCACCAAATGCTTTGGCCTCTGCCTGCAAACCGGCTTTTTGCCCTTTCTCCAGACCAAGACGGATCACATCAATGATCCGTTCTGGCGCGGGATAATGACCATGAGTTTTGGCCCGCGTTTTTTGCTGAACCATACGGAATAATAATGGCCTGCCAAGAGAACTCGCTAACAGACGTTGTGACCATGCCAGAGGTTTGCGTTTAGCAACACCTTTTTTAACATATTGAACTGCTACATCCAACAGAATATCCAAAGGAACAGCATCATCAACAACACCCAGTCGTTTTGCCTGTTTTGCTTTGAGCTGACGCCCTGTCAGGATCATATCTAATGCAGAGCTGACACCGATCAAACGAGGAAGTCTTTGAGTCCCGCCGGAACCCGGCAGCAACCCGAGCTGTACTTCAGGTAAACCAAGACGGGTTTTATCATCCAGAGAACAAATACGTGCATGGCAGGCTAATGCAAATTCCAACCCACCTCCTAAGCATGCACCATGAATAGCCGCAACAATAGGTAAAGAATAACTGGCAATTTTATCAAATAATTCCTGACCTTTTTCAGCCAGAGCCGTTGCTTCCTGTTGAGTCTGGCAACCCGCGATCATCGTAATATCTGCACCGGCGATAAAGGTGTCGGGCTTACCGGATATAATCACCAGCCCTTTTAAACCGGAAACCTGTTGTGCCTGCTCGAAAACCGCCAAAAATTGCTCAACAAACTCCGCTTTCAGCGTATTAACTTTTTCACCCGGAACATCAATAGTAATGACGCCAACTCTGTCATCTCTGACAGAAAAACTGAATACCGATTGTGCTGCTGACATGATTGTTTCATCCAGAGCCATTATTCCACCTCCAATACCATTGCCGCACCCAAGCCACCCGCTGCACAGGCCGTTGCCAACCCAAGCCCGCCTCCACGGCGACGCAGTTCATTCAGTGTCTGGGTCACCATTCTAGCCCCGGTGGCAGCAAATGGATGCCCATAAGCAATTGAACCACCGAGTACGTTGAATTTATCCATATCAACCTCACCAATCGCCTGAGAACGCCCCAATTTCTCGCGGGCAAATTTATCACTGGCAAACATTTTCAGGTTTGTCAGAGTCTGAGCGGCAAACGCTTCATGCATATCAATAAGGGAAAGATCATTTAACGTGATCCCCGCTCTGTTCAGTGCCAGTGGAGTTGCATATGATGGCCCCAGTAACATGTCCTGCCAGACATCAATCGCTGAAAATGCATAACTGCGCAAATAGCCCAATGGCACCATGCCAAGTTCTTTAGCAGCGGATTCACTCATCAAAATCACTGCCGCGGCACCATCAGTCAGCGGGGTACTATTGGCGGCAGTGACTGTGCCATATTTGCGATCAAAAGCCGGGCGTAATTTCGCATAAGACGTAAGTTCTGAATTTTTGCGGATATTATTATCTTCCTGCAAAGATTCGCGATATGGCGGAAAATGAGCCGATATAACTTCATCACGTAATAGGCCCTTCTCCCAGGCTTTAGCCGCCATCAAATGAGAACGGTGCGCCAGCTCATCCTGAGCTTCACGACTGATATGGTAGGTTTTCGCCATTTGTTCAGCAGTATCGCCCATTCTTAACCCGGTAGAATATTCAGCAACTGCTGGCGATACGGGCAGTAAATCTTTTAATTTCAACTTGCTCAGCAATTTAAGGCGCTGTGAAAGGCTTTTGGCTTTATTCATATCAACCAGAGTACGAGCCAGTGATTTGGTCACCCCAATTGGCAGGACAGATGAAGAATCAGCCCCACCAGCAATTCCCACATTCACGGTTCCGGCCATAATACTTTCTGCTACATTAGCTATCGCCTGAAAACTGGTTGCGCAGGCCCGGGAAACACTGTACGCATCTGTACTAACACTTAAACCCGCACCCAACACGATTTCCCGTGCAATATTCGGGGCTTCAGGCATTTGAACAACCTGACCAAAAACCAATTGGTCGATCTTCTCTGGTGGCAGCCCACTTCTGATGACCAACTCACTGACAACAGCTTTCCCCAAATCAACAGCCGGAATACCGTGATAGTTCGTTGCCTGTTTAGCAAAAGGAAGGCGTAACCCACTGACAATAGCAACTCGTTCCTTTTGTTGTGCCACTTTTGTTGAAGAACGACTCATAGCAACTCCTGCAATAATCATTAATTAAATCAATTGATTAAAATTATTTACTCACCTCATAAGAGGTCAGACCTGATGAAGCATTGTTAACGTAATGTTGGGAAATAGCAAACAGGAATAAACTAAAAATGCGAGCAAGCGCAACTTTAATAGATTTATAATTTATACGATCTGAACAGATAGCACGCGAACAAAAGATGAAGAAACACTTATTGGTTACAACAAATAATCATCAGCTTTCCCATTGTTATGACTATTTTTGACCACAATGGGAAAACTGTAACTCAGAAAGTAGTTAACGCAACCCCAGCTGAAATATCATAGCCTCTGCCTGACAACTAAATGTAAAATCTATGGTCAATTGTATACCATCATGCACTTCTTCTATTTTATGTTTATGGCTGATGATACAAGGATCAGATTCCACCTTTTTTGCTTTTTCTGTCAATACATTAAGCATTGCATCTGCTTCCTGACTGCTGGCAAAAATCTGTTGATAAGAAGCCGTGCACTCTTCATTATCAATGACTGTACCAACATCAACACAACAGCAAGCGGCTGTTTCGTTAGCCCCATGGCGCTTAAGTACATCAGTCATCTTATTTCTCCGACAATAAAAATCCAAATATGATTTTACGTTGTACTTTCCTTTAATAACCACTATTTACACTGTGTAATACCATTTATTTCACTCTTTATTGATCTCAGCACGTTAATTAAATCGCGTTTACATTCCGTTAACACAAACTGTCTATTTTTTGTTAAGCAAGTCCCATTTTAGTAATCATTTTCGTCATATTTTAAAAACATTCTTGCAACACATTGCTATCTCAGGCCTATACTTCTCACACTGGTCTGATTTGTCATTGTGATGAACCGACTCTACAATTCCGCGCTCTCAGCTACTTGAGTAGCATGTTAAATAATAATTAAACAATGAGGTTTTGGTTATGAACCAGAAAAACCTATTTTCACGTTCAGCATTAGCAGTGGCGGTTGCGATTATTTCATCTAACGCTAATGCTGCAGGTTTTCAATTGAATGAATATTCATCATCAGGACTAGGTCGTGCATTTTCTGGGGCAGGTGTTGTTGCAGAAGACGCCTCTGAAGGTAGCCGCAACCCTGCAGCCATGACCCTCTTTGATCGCCCATCATTTTCTGGCGGTCTTATTTATGTTAAGCCAAAAGTTGATATCACGGGCAAGTCTCCTATTACTAACAATAGTACTGACGCAAAAAATATTGCACCAAATGCACCAGTACCGAATCTACATTTCATTACACCAATCACCGATGAACTGTTTGTTGGCGCATCAGCCACAAGTAACTTTGGTTTAGCTACAAATTTCAGCAATAACTATGCTGCCGGCTCTCTGGGTGGAAAAACATCACTCAAGACTGTGAACTTTAATCTGGCTGGTGCATATAAACTCAATGATCAGTTTAGTTTGGGTCTGGGTTTAAATGCCATTTACGCTGATGCTGAAATTGTTCGTCATCTGGGTGAAGTAAGTTCTGCACTCTCTCAAGCTCTGGGGAAAAATATTCCAGCAAGCACAGAAGTAGCTCGTCTAGAAGGCAAAGATTGGGGTTATGGCTGGAATGCAGGACTTCTGTATCAATTCGATGAAAATAACCGTTATAGCTTAACTTACCGTTCGAAAGTTAAAGTAAAGTTTAAGAATGGTGATTACAGCAATCAACTGCCTTATATTGATACTCCTTTCCTAAAAATACCTGGACTTGCAGGAAAAACCATCAAAGGTACACTAGATCTAAACCTGCCTGATATGTGGGAAATCTCTGGTTATAACCGTGTTGCACCTCAGTGGGCAATCCATTATAGCTTCCTCTATACTGGCTGGAATAGCTTCAAGGAATTAAAAGGTGAACCTAAAAACGGTGGAGACAAGCCTCTATTTGAAAAGCACGAAGGTTTCCGCAATGCTTACCGTATCTCACTGGGTACAACTTACTATCATGACGATAACTGGACATTCCGTACCGGTATCGCTTTCGATGAAAGCCCTGTACCAGCCCAAAACCGCTCTATCTCCATCCCAGACCAGAATCGTTTCTGGTTAAGTGTAGGGACAACTTACGCATTTAATAAAGATACCTCCGTAGATGTGGGTATTTCTTATATGCGTGGGAAGAAGGTACATGTGAACGAAGAATTACCAAAAGATCTCCAAAAAGGTCCTTTCGCCACGGCGTATGATTTCGATTCTAAAGGAACTGCATGGTTAGCAGGTGTAGGCCTTAACTACACATTCTAATCATCTTCTATGATCAAAAAAGGATAGCTGAAGCTATCCTTTTTTGTTAATTCTCTCAATAAATTAATCGATAGAATCCAATTCATCCTCAATAGCAGCAGCATTAGGATTTTCTTCCGGCAGAAGCTTGCCACCGTTAGCCAGAAAATCATGGCGCTGGAAGTAGGCTTCACGCATCATCAAATACGGATCTGAAGAATTTTTTATCAGGCCATCTGAATCCAGCAAACGTGCGCGAGTTTCGAGCCCCTGAAATACCCACTTTCCGACAGCCATCCAGGGGGTAAGATAACTCAATACAGGATAAGTCATATCTGCCATATCCCCACCTTCGTCACGCGCAGTAAAGCTACCATATCCCGGCAAAACAACATAAGGGCCATAACCAACATTATAGTACCCAAGGGTGCTACCAAAACGCATAGGATCCTGTTTTGCCAGTTTGGGGTTTGCCATTGAAGCAACATCAATAAGCCCCCCCATACCCAGAATGGTATTCAAAAAGAATCGGTTAAAATGCTTTGCGCCTTCCTTTATATCTCCGCGCAAAAAACTATTCACCATGCTGGCTGGTTCTTCCAGATTACTCATAAAATTGCCAATACCATTTCGCGCCGGCATCGGTACATAATCATGCCAGACAGCAGCAGCAGGCCGTAAGAGATAAGGGTCGAGAACATTATAGTTAAAGTTGAACATAGTCCGGTTAAACCCTTCCAGCGGATCAGAGCGCCCTTGTTCATAATTATTTGATGAGCTTGCACATCCCGCCAGTAATACTGCTGTAAGAGCAACCCCGCTCAGACGATACTTCATACTGTTCTCCACATAATCACTTTTGCCATTGCCTACTTCCGCTCGTTAATGTATTTCAATTAATAGACCCCACGCTAAATATACTGCCAATTTTTCTTTAATGGTAATCAAAATGAGCGGTGATTATGTAGACAAACAGTGAGTTGCGCTCTCCCTTCACTTCCGGGATATATCTTGAAATTTACCCTGTCTCACTATTAAAAAGTGAAAAACTTCAGGGAAGAGATCATCCTTCCTGCCAATTTCATCTCATTTTGGCAACTTCAGAAAACAGAGGTGTCGCAAGATCTACCTTCGTCAGCAGAGTATCAAGACACTTACCAAGCACGGTTTCAATACCTTGCTCTCTAATAAACTCTAAGATAACTTTCTTCTCATTATCTGGAATATTTGCCGTTTTAATGACTGTTTCAATCTGTTCAAGTGTATTTTTATGAACTTTTATCGTGAATGACTTCATCTCATCATCAATTGTATCCATATTGGCGTAATCTACACCGGCAGCAGTAAGCGCCATTGAATCAGGATTAAAGCCATAACCCCCATTATCATCAAAATGGATAGCGAAATGATTAACTAAACCAACTTTTACTAAATAATTTATATCGTCAGCCAACTGATCCCATCCAAATGCTTCCCCCAGGAATTGAAGTTTTTCCTTACTAATAGGTTTCATCACATGATTTTTATCATTCATAGCCCGGACAATCATATGTTGTCTCTCTTTCAACATAGTCATTGAGTTTTTCCTTCGGTGAGCATCAGATAGATTAGATTATAGTCAATTACCGTAAGTACACTATGCTGTTGTCATAAAAAACAGGAATATGAAATTTAAAACATAATACGTTGAATATATTAAATAAATCGTTTATTTTTAGAAGCTAAATCTATCATTAAAAAAGAGTTTTCTTTTATTATTTAATATGAAAATAGCTATATTACGCAGAAATGGACTTGGTGATCTTATCTGTACCCAGCCATTAATAAAGTTTTTACAGAAAAAATACCCAAATGCAGAGATTAGCCTTTTCATAGAACAGGGCAACCATGATCTCGCCAAGTATGTATGCCCTGATGTAGACATCAATATCCTTCCTAAAGGGAATAAATATCTTTCTATTGCCAAAACCGCTCTCAAATTCCGCAAAAAGCACTTTGACATTGCCATTTCTGCTAAACCCAGCCCGATGAAACTGAATAACTTATTCCTATGGTTACTTGGAGCTAAAAAACGTTATGCTGTTGTTGCAGATAAAAAATGGGATTCCAAATTAATTAACTATCCGACTAATACAAAATCGGTGAAAGGTTATCATCAGGCATTAAAGGTTTTACGCACAATTTCCCCAAAAGAGCAATATTTAGCACCAGATTTATTCCCTGAAATAAAAATAATCAATCAATCAAAGCCTGTTTATTCAGGAAATCCATTGGTTTTATTTTCTGTTTCTAATAATAGAAAAAACAGCTTAATTAATAATGAAAACATTGCACTAATAGCAGATGAAATTTTAAAAAAACACCCTACTGCAAATTTTATTATCTCTGCTTTCCCAAATGATATAAATGTAGCTGAAGATCTAGTTTCCCGTATAAATGGGAATAGCCAAATCGTTATGTGCAATTCATTACATTCTTTCATATCATTATTAAATGAAATGACTTTAATCGTCGTTGGTGATGGTGGTATTTGCCACTTAGCAGCAGCACTAAAGAAAAAACTTGTTGCACTTTATGGTGTCACAAAACCTGAAAATTGGTCCCCACTGGCATCAAAAAATATGTGTATTACCTTATATGATCCCAAAAATGTTAACAATATCCCTTTAGCTCAAGTCACTGATGCAATATTTCATCTTATTGATAATTAAAATCATTTAATAATTTACAATCATAAATAAACTTCCCCGTTGCAAATAACGGGGATTTTCTCCATCTTCAGAAATTAAAAGATGACGAATAGATATTATATCCATTC
>NZ_CAWQJR010000198.1:0-24269 GCF_963894935.1 Xenorhabdus sp. PB61.4 | reverse complement strand
TGATAATAAAAGAATTTTATATAGATAAATCAACAGGTCCGTCCATTAAATGACTTATCTCCTGACAATTCAAGCCTAAACGGAGAAACCTAAGCATCAAAAAATATTATTAACAGAATCTATTTTGTTACTATTGTAAAAATAACTAAACGAAACATTTAATTAGAGTACAGTCGAGAATAAAACATAAAATAACAAAAATTGCTATAGAAAATAAATCATTTTAATTAATCATTACGCTAATAACAGTTTAGGCTAATAGTATATATACTTTAATCTTTCAAGTTGCCGCCCGGTATAATTGTTTATTTTCGGTTGCTGCAACTTGAAATTTATTTTGGAGAATATGAGAAATTGTTAATAAGCTAACATTTCCTGAACTAGTTCTACACATTGAAGAAAACGTTGATCATAATCGGGTGAGTTAACACATACATAATCAATATTATTTTTCTTCAACATACTTTCAAGCAATTGTTGAAACGCTTTACGATCCTGCTCACTTCCCAGGCTTCTTAAGCCGTCAGCGACCCAGGGGGTGTTATTTTCTAACAGGATAACCAAGTCAAATCGATATTCATCAATCAGTGCCTGAACGAAGGGGTGCTCTTTCCCTTCATAGCGCTTACAAAATGCCTGTGTTGTGACAAAATCGGTATCAATAAAAGCAACTTTGTTTGCGTATTTTACACAAAAATCAATATATTGAGCGTGACCTAAAGCTATTTTATCGTAATCAGAGTATTGCAGCGCCATCTCATCTCCCCCTAAATGGGAAAATACATACTCACGGCCATATTCCCACGCACTGGTTGTGTTAAACATATTTGCCAGTTTATTGACCAGTGTGGATTTCCCGCTGGATTCGCCTCCGAGAATGGCAACCGTACGTACGAAGAAAGGTTTTACTTCTGTTGGAATATATTCCCAATAGCGGAAAGGCGCCTGCCGTATCTGGCTGCCGCTGATATTCATAAATGAACGTTGTGGATCGACAAGAATGGTTTCAATGCCAAAATGCTCTTTATAGAGAGGAACGTCTTGTGCTTCGCTGGAATAGATATACTGAGGATTAATGCCTTTTGCAGACATAAATTGTTTTGCGCTCTGACTCCATTTTTCCCAGCCGTTTGGGTAGGGTTCGATACCTTGTTCATCAAAAGAGTGGATGTGAATATTTTTCTGATATTTGAATGTTTGTAACAGCCATCTCAGGCGATCACTGACGGTAGGTTGCTGAGACATGGAACTGTTGATAAACAACTCTCGATCCCGTAATTCATCGTAGCAGAGAAAAACGTGCAATTCATCGACCTGGCTGGATGCTCGCTGGATCAAATAGATATGCCCAGTATGTAACGGGTAAAATTTACCAAACACAACACCGATAGTTTTCTTTTCCATAGGGTACGCCAATCCTAAATGTTGATGAAGAGATGCTAATTTCTGTGCACTCGGGCTTTTTATCTTGCCGTTAATGAGCTGGCTTAAATAGCCTTTCGTCATGCCACTTGCATCAGCAACTTGTTGTAAAGTGTGATTTGCTTGTTTAATTGCCTCTTTTAAATAGTCAAACTGCCCCATATAACCCCCTATGTTGTTTAGTATACTAAACAACATAGCATGTCAACAGGGAAAGGTAAAAACAAAACTGGCCTTTTATCGGGCTATACACAATGGATTTCAAGGTGCGTCGCGGCGGCAAAGGAGAGAATCCCCAGGAACATAGATAACTATATGACTGGGGTGAACGAGTCTAGCCAACAAAGAGGCAACTTGAAAGACGAGGTGTATATTAATCATCCAGATCATCAAGCACAGACAAAGCATCTGATAATTTTTTAACACCGAATACTTTCATGTCAGGTAATGATTTTTTGGACATATTGGCATAGGGCACAATTGCTCGTTTAAAGCCATGCTTAGCTGCTTCTGAAATACGTTCCTGACCGCTGGGAACAGGGCGGATTTCTCCTGCCAGCCCGACTTCACCAAAGACAACCAAATCACGGGGCAGAGGACGGTCACGGAAACTGGAAACTAAAGAGAGCAGTAAAGCAAGGTCGGCGCTGGTTTCTGTCACTTTCACACCACCCACGACGTTAACAAAGACATCCTGATCAGCCATTTGCAAACCACCATGTTTGTGCAATATTGCCAGCAGAATGGCCAGCCGGTTCTGCTCAAGCCCCACAGCTACCCGGCGCGGATTAGGCATCATAGAGTGATCGACCAGTGCCTGAATTTCCACCAGCAGGGGACGAGTACCCTCCCAGACAATCATGACAGAACTGCCGGAAGTAATTTCATCACCACGACTTAAAAAGATAGCAGAAGGATTATTGACTTCCCGTAGCCCCTGTTCAGTCATGGCGAATACACCCAGCTCATTAACTGCACCGAAACGGTTTTTATGGCTGCGGAGAGTACGGAAACGGGAATCGGCTTCACCATCGAGCATTACTGAACAGTCAATACAGTGTTCCAGTACTTTCGGGCCTGCCAGAGAGCCATCTTTAGTCACATGGCCGACCATAATGATGGCAACTCCCCGGGTTTTGGCAAATCGGGTCAGATAAGCTGCTGTCTCTCTGACCTGCGCCACACTGCCGGGAGAAGACTGAATATCGGCCATATGCATAACCTGAATGGAGTCAATAACCATCAGCTTAGGCTGCTCTTGCTCGGCAATCAGGCAAATCTGCTCAATACTTGTTTCTGACAGCATGTTCAGTTTATCTGTCGGCAAGCCTAGCCGGTGTGCTCTCATGGCGACCTGCTGTAACGATTCCTCACCCGTGACATATAAGGTTTTCATTTGTTCAGATAGCAGACACATGGTTTGCAGTAACAGGGTACTTTTCCCCGCTCCCGGATTACCGCCGATCAAAATAGCGCTACCGGGAACGACGCCTCCTCCCAGTACACGATCAAACTCTTTAAATCCGGTAGAAAATCGGGGCAATTCTTCCAGACTGATTTCAGAAAGTTTTTGTACTTTACTGACTCCGGTATCCCCTGCATAACCGCTGAAACGTTCATTGCGGGGAGAGGATGCCGCGGCTAAACGGATTTCCGTGATAGTATTCCATGCCTGACATGCAGTACACTGCCCCTGCCAGCGGGGATAATCTGCCCCACATTCGTTACAGACAAATGCCCGTTTTGCTGCTTTTGCCACTCTATTCTCCCTATACTTCTACTAAAACAGTTTTAACGTTCTTCGTGTTTCAGGCCACCGCTCAGAACACACAGGACGCCCATTAAATCCGCATGGCGAATACCTACTTTAGCGTGCGTGTACACTTTTGGTTTTGCATGATAGGCAATGCCCAGACCTGCCTTGCGGATCATTTTTAAATCGTTGGCACCATCGCCTATGGCGACAGTCTGGCTAAGAGGGATATCCAGCTCTTTTGCCAGCCGTATTAATGTGGTGGCTTTGTATTTCGCATCAACGATTGGCCCTTTGATTTTACCGGTTAATTTGCCGTCCTTTATTTCTAGTTGGTTGGCAACGGAGGCAAAAAGGCGTAGTTGCTGGCGCAGAGCATCAGCGAAGAAAGTAAAGCCGCCGGAGGCAATGGCGACATGCCAGTCGAGGGATTGCAGTTTGCGGACAAGGCTGGTTAAACCGGATGTAAGAGGCAGAGTATCCATGACTTGCTGCAATATTGCGGCATCAGCACCAGCCAGTTGGGCAACCCGTTGATGCAGACTTTCTGAGAAATCTAACTCTCCCTGCATGGCTCGCTCTGTAATTTCAGCAACTTTATCACCTACACCAGCCAGTTGTGCAATTTCATCAATACACTCAATCTGAATGGCAGTTGAATCCATATCCATGACTAATAAACCGGGTGAACGCAGACGCGGGATCTGTCCCAACGGAACAACATCCAGACAACATTCATCCGCCAGTCGTTTGATACGCGGCGACAAGCCGCCGGCGATACGAACAACCTGATAATCATCAATGCGCCATGAGGAAACAACAACAATAGCCACTCCCAGACGATGCTGAAAATCACTGATCCGCTGTTTATCCAGATTGCGGCCATACAACAGCCAGCCTCTGTCCCCAGCTCGGTAATCCAGTGGCATGACTTCATCTCCACTGAGAGATAGTGGTAATCCCGGCCATTTATGGATTTCATCGGGTAAGTAACGATAGGCCAGATTGTTAGACATGAATATCGACTCCTGTAATTCCATGTAATAAATAGGGCAGGCAAAAAATGCTTTTCAAACTATCCTATCACTACTGCATCTGGCAACATGGAATGTAACGAGCATTAGGTGGGATAACTATGAGTAAAGCAAAACTAAAATTTCGACTGCACAAAACCGCAATTATCTTAATATGTATAGCATTATTGGTCTTGCTGATGCAGGGGGTATCCTATTTTAGCCGTTCACAACAACAGGCCCATATGGATCAGTTTGAAGATCTGGCAAGGACACTGGCAAAACAGGTTGCATTCAGCCTGTCTGCTGATATGGAGAATGGCAGCAAGGAAGCCAATAATCAAAAAATTATGGATAACCTGAACTATTTAACCAACAAAAGTCGTATTCTCGATGCCAGTGTTTATCTGGAAAACGGAACACAGGTTGCGCGGAGTGGTGAACTGGTTTCTGTCCGGGAGCGGTTATCTTTGGATGGTAAAAAAGCGGGTAGTTATTTCAATCAGCAAATTGTGGTTCCTATACCGGGGAAAAATAAACCGAAAGGTTTTCTGCGCCTGACTCTGGATACACACCGATTGGCAACAGAAGCCAAGCAAGTGGATAATACAACTAATCTGCTCAGAGTCATGTTGCTACTAGCTCTGGCGATTGGCTTTATTCTTGCTCATAATTTATTACAGCTAGCTCCCAGCCGTTGGCAGCAATCCCCTTATTTATTGACTGCCAAAACTAAATCATCGGATGAAAATAATAGAGAAGATGAATCTGCCCGTTAACTGGTATTGGTGCCAGAACTCCCTTTATTTAAATATACACTTCGTCTTTCAAGTTGCTTCTTTGTTGGCTGCGCTCGCTCACCCCGGTCACATAGTTATCTATGCTCCCGGGAATTCACTCTCTTGCCGCCGCGATGCATCTTGAAATCCATTGTGTATAAAGGCTATTTAAATAAAAAGAGCTTTGAAATAGTTTGCCGGGCAGAAAAGAAACGGTGCTATATTGAGCAATATGGTCTGCTGACCAAAATGAGGCCAAACACAGCTCTGTTCCTTACCGCTATTTATCGTAATACAACCTGACGCAAATAGAATAAATCACACAATGTAACAGTGCTGCCGCTATTGAACCGTAAAAAATGATGGTGTGATGCGGCAGGGCTGAACTGAGCAGCGGAATGTGATCAAAACGAAAAACATACATATGAAAAGAAATAGCCAGAATTGTCAGTATAATTCCTGATACATTGTGATAAATATGATGTGATAATAAAAGGTGCTTTATTAAAAAGAAAAAAGGGATAAGCATGAATAAAGAAATTATTATGTAAGTCATTATCATTTACTCCGATATTATAAAATTTCACCATGAAAATGTTTTCTGAGTATCACTATAAATAAACGTTTTTCCTTTTATTACTCTTGTTATCCTTTTACGCTGTGCAATCTATTTTTGCTTTATCTAAAGTGATGAGGTAAAGATAGACCTCACTTTATATATAGATACTCAATATGGTTATTATTTATATTTCTTATAATGTTAATGAGTTTTTTAATTATCACTCTCACAGCGAGAATATAGGAATATTCTGTTTTTTTATCCAATATTATTATTCAGTGATTAAATTTTAAGGGTAATGCAATGCCAATTATCAGAAATAATAATATAACTAATGTCGTGTTTGTTAATTCATATAACGGGGGAATTGATTGGGTTAGAACCGGGTCTTTAATTTCTGCATTTTTTTCGTCTAATAAATATTGATTATCATAAATACCCGAAAGTATTTTTTCAGCACGTTGATACTCAGAATAATGAACCAGCAGCTTCACACCACCAAAGGCATGGGAGCACATATAAGTATTCCATACCACTCCTTCATCTAGTATTTGGGTATAGATACCTTCTGATAGCATTCTGCCCCGAATAATATGAGCTTCTATCGGCGACATAAACGTTGCCAGATATTGCATATACCCTCTTTGCGGAGATATGTTCCACATAAGCACTCCTTAATCAAACCGTAGGCAATATTCGTATCCATTAATCAAAGTATAATTTAACATCAGATATGAGCATATTTAAACAGCCTGAACTCTGTATAAAACAGAATTCAGGCCTGATTGGAGGAACGATTTCGTCGTTTATACTCGATAAACTTCAAGTTACAACTAGTTATATGAGGTGAGTCCTTATATCTCCCCGCATTGCGGGGAGATATAACACGCATCTTGAAGTTGAATTGGTATATTAAGGCAGATCATTTGGTAGTTTTATATGAGTATCATCCTAAATTGAGGACTGTCAGATTATAAGTATCGGGATTGGGGCCAAGGCGTTTACCAATATCCAATCCGGCCATAATCGTCAGATCCTCTTTCTCCAGCCTGAAATCAAAAACATCAAAGTTTTCTTTAATGCGGGAAGGCGTTACTGATTTAGGAATAGCAATCATGCCACTGTCGAGGTGCCAGCGGATAACAATCTGAGCAGGTGTTTTATCATATTTAATTGCCAGACTTTCAACTAATGGATGATCAAAAACACCTTTACCACCGCGGGATAACGGACTCCAGGATTCAGTAATAATGTGGTGTGTGGCATTCCATGAATGCAGTTGCCTTTGTTGCATCAGGGGATGCAGTTCGATTTGATTGATAGCAGGCACAATGCCTGTTTCTGAAAATAGTTTCTGCAAATGTTCAATATGAAAGTTACATACCCCGATACTGCGGGCGAGCCCCGATTCTTTTAACTCAATAAATTGTTTCCATGTTTCAACATACTTATCCTGCTGGGGAACCGGCCAGTGAATTAGAAAGAGATCAATATATTCCAGCTGTAATCTATCCAGACTCTCTTGCAGTGCGGTTTTGGCATCCTGATGGCGATCATTCCACAGCTTAGTTGTGATAAAAACTTCCTCGCGTGGGATACAACTTTCCCGCAATGCTTTTCCGACACCTGTTTCATTGTGATAAATTGCGGCTGTATCAATAGAGCGATAACCCACATTCAGCGCGGTATCGATGGCTTTAACAACCTGTTCATTACTCGCCTGCCAGACTCCAATTCCTAATTGCGGCATGAGATTTCCGTCAACGAGTTTAATAATTGTCTGCTGACCCATTCTTACCTCCTCCAGATTTGGAATATCAGATGGACGCCTCGTAAATCCGCTTGCTAACTTCAAGCGTAATATCCTGGTGTTCACCTAAAGCAACCAAACCCTGCTGTTCTAGTTTTTGGATCATTCCCGGTATAGAACTGCCATCAAGCTGATAATCAGAAAAATGGGTTTTTACACCGAGACTTTCAAAAAATTCACGAGTGGCATGGATTGCCTGATTAATGCGCTGTTCTTCCGTTCCTTCCGTGAAATGCCAGATACGTTCAGCATATTGCAGAAGTTTTGCGTGTTTAGTATCCCGCTTTTCCTGTAAGAGATGCGGCAAAATAATCGCCAGTGTCTGAGCGTGATCTAAATTGTGAAAAGCTGTTAACTGATGTGCCAGCATGTGGGTTGCCCAGTCCCGTGGAACACCTGCACCGACGAGCCCGTTGAGAGCCTGTTTACCGAAAATGACTTTGGTTGGGGTGTGTAGTGTGAAGTTTTGCATAACAACAATCCTTACTAACTGAATAACAAAAACTTTTTCCATGTCTTAACATTCGGTTATTGAGTTATGTTGGTTTATTGCAGTGATAGAGTCCACTCTATGCAGGATCATGTATCTGAATGCCGGATTATTGGCTGTATGATGCTTGTCTGAGTGGACTCGGATTGTTTAATTTTTTTGTTGATAAGTTAATAGCTAGAAAAAATAGTGTGATTTTGGGAACAGCGGTCAATAACCGATATGCTCATTTGTTTTTGTGTGATGATGCTTTTTTATGACGCCAGTACATCAATAGCGAAGCACCTAGTCCGCTGATTAACAGAATAACAGGTAAGATCATCAAAATATTCATGACCAAATCCTGATGAGCTTTAACAAAAGGTATCTGATTCAGGGCATAGCCAAAACTCACAATTATGATGACCCATAAGAAGCCGCTTAACCAATTAAAAAATTGAAAGCGTTTGCTGTTCAGACCGGAAATACCTGCGAAGGTGGGTAGAAGTGTACGGATAAAAGCGAGGAAACGGCCAATTAGCAATGCCGTTAAGCCGTGTTTGGCAAATAAGACATTCGCCCGTTGGCGCTGCTCTGCCGGAAGCTGGGCTAGCCAGTTTTTGATCATTCGGGTATGTCCCAGCCAGCGCCCCTGTAAATACCCCAGCCAGCACCCGAGACTGGCAGCAATCGTCAATAATATGACAGTCGGAACAAACCCCATGACACCTTTGGCAATTAAAGCTCCGGTGAGGATCAGAAGAGTATCACCGGGCAGAAATGCGGCAGGCAATAAACCGTTTTCCAATACCAGCGTGACGAAGATAACACCATAAATAATCCAGATGACATCGGGATTGGCGAGTAGGGTAAAGTCATGCTGCCAAAGCGCTTGCACGATCCCGCTTAACGTTTCCATATTTATCCTGTAATTTCGGTACAATATCTTTATGACAATTTTTGTACAACCAGTGTCATACAATCGAATTAATCATACAAGTCCATGTGTTCCAGTGTACCGCAAAACGACAGCAGGATAGTTGATTTGATTCAGCATATACACATCATGGATTACAGGATGCGTTGTGGCGGCGGGGGAGCTGCCAGCAAAGAGGCACCTGTAAAATGAAGTGTATAAAAATAAATACAGTTAACTCAACGCAATGCGGGAGAAGCCAGCATCCAGATCATCTATTAAATCCTGAGGGTCTTCCAGTCCGATATGCACACGAATTAACGTCCCCGTTTTTTGGGGAAAATTATAATTACGCAGGATTGCCAGTGACTCAGGGGAAATGCCCAGAATGAGTGATTCAAATCCTCCCCAGGAAAATGCCATTTTAAAATATTGCATATTATCCAGATAGTCAGAGAGCTGTCCGGGAGTCAGGCTGACATTCAACATAAAAGAAAACAGCCCGCAGGAACCCGTAAAATCGCGTTGGAAATAGTTATGACCGGGACAGGAAGGTAGCGCAGGGTGATAAACCTCAGCGACTTCGGGACGTTGGGAGAGCCATTTAGCAACGATCAGGCTGCTTTCTTCATGCTGTTTTAGGCGGACAGCCAGAGTATGTAAACCTCGATTTGCAGAATAAACAGTATCAGGATCAGCAATCTGCCCCATCAAATAAGAGCTTTCCCGTAATTGATCCCAACAGCGTTTATTGGCGACAGCCGTACCGAGCATGCCATCTGAATGGCCGATAATATATTTTGTCGCGGACTGAATAGAAATATCGACACCAAAATCCAGTGCCCTGAAAAGAACACCCGCAGCCCAGGTATTATCGATCATAATAACGATATCGGGATTAATCCGTCGGGCTGCCTGTACAATAGCGGGAATATCCTGAACCTCCATAGTAAGAGAGCCGGGGGATTCAAGAAAGATGACTTTTGTGTTTGGCTGAATGAGTGAGGCAATCTCTTCACCGAGCCGGGGATCAAAATAATCAGTAGAGATATGCATCTTTTTAAGAATATTTTTGCAAAATTCCTGAGTCGGTTCATAAGCTGTACCGGTTAGCAGAACATGGTCACCTGTTTCTACAAATGCCAGAATGCTGTTGGTAATAGCGGCAGTACCCGAAGGATACAAAGCACAGCCCACTCCACCCTCCAGTTCAGCCATTGCTTCCTGAAAAGCAAAATGCGTCAGAGTTCCACGACGCCCGTAAAACAGCTCACCGTTAGCCCGGTTTTTTATCGCATGCCTCATATCCTCAACCGTCTTGAAAATGACGGATGAAGTGCGCTGGATAATAGGATTAACCGCTCCCTGTGTGTATTTATGCTTTCTCCCGACTTCCACCAGTCTGGTTTCCAATTTTTTTTCTGACATATCACTTTCCCCCTGACCTGTCGCGATTGTTTAAATAATCATTAGCAAGTTAAAAGAATAGTCAGGTTTTTTACAAAGGGATTCTGACAACTTGACAAAAATTCAAGGTGAGTGAGAACGGTGAAAAAGAAAAAACGGATGGGATAACCCCTTTTTATTACCACTTTTTTTATTAAATAGTAATGATAATTACTATCAAATCGCCCAATGTCTGATATCATTTGGAACGGACTTTTTCCCTTATGTGATGAAAAACATGAAACTGGGCAAAAAGTGATAAAACATATACCTAATCGATTTCGAGTTTCAGCCAACAAAAAGGCGGCTTGAAAGACGACAGATATATCAGGATTAGCAAGATGAGTAGCGATTCACTGCTAAGTAACAGAATCTATAAAAAAGAGAGTAAGGCTAACTGATGCGTAATTTGACAGCTTCTATTCTATTGGCATTCGGGTTAACAGGTTCAGCATGGGCTGATACTACACCAGCTAATACTGCACCAACTACAGCGGTTACCGCGCCAGAAAATCAGGCTGCCACTCAGGTAGCAGCTCCGGCAACACCGGTATCTTCCGTGGCTCCACAGGCTAGTGAAGTGAAAACAGAGACACAGCAAGGTGAAGCGCAGAAAACGGATGAGGCAGCGACGGCAGAACAGCCAACAGTCACTACAGAAGTTACTGAAATAACAGAAGCTGGTGCAGTAGAAACCACAGTGGCGGCAGAAACAGAAAGCCTGTCCAGCGGTTTTGCGACGGATCTTTCCGTTTTTGGTATGTATCAGAATGCTGATGCGGTCGTAAAAAGCGTCATGATTGGTCTGGTGATTGCCTCTATTATTACATGGGCACTCTTTTTCTCTAAAGGATCGGAACTGTTAATAGCGCGTCGCCGCTTACGTAAAGAACAACTGGCTTTAGCTGATGTTGCCAGTCTGGATGAGGCAGTAAAAATTTCCTCGGATTTTGCTAAGAACAGCATTAGCCGTCTGTTACTGAGTGAAGCACAGACTGAGCGCAGCTTATCTGCCGAAAGTACCGATAAAGACGGCACAAAAGAGCGCACCTCATTCCGTATGGAGCGCGCAGTTGCCGCAATCAGCCGCCATATGGGGCGTGGAAACGGTTATCTGGCGACTATCGGTGCAATTTCACCGTTTGTCGGCCTGTTCGGAACCGTCTGGGGGATCATGAACAGTTTCATTGGTATTGCCCATTCACAAACCACCAACCTTGCCGTTGTTGCTCCGGGTATTGCAGAAGCACTGTTGGCAACCGCGCTGGGTCTGGTCGCTGCAATTCCTGCGGTCGTTATCTATAACATTTTTGCCCGTGTTATTTCATCATACCGTGGGCAGGTTGGTGATACTGCGGCACAGGCAATTTTGTTGCTTGGTCGTGATCTTGATTTGGCTGACAGAAAAACTGATAAAGCAGAAGCAAGGTAATTAATTATGGCAATACGTCTTAATGAAGATTTGGACGATAGCGGTGAATTACACGAGATCAACGTCACACCCTTCATCGATGTCATGTTAGTGTTGCTGATCATCTTTATGGTGGCAGCACCACTGGCAACCGTTGATATCAAGGTTGATTTACCGGCATCCACAGCCAAACCACAGCCACGACCGGAGAAACCGGTCTTTCTGACAGTTAAAGCAGACAGCCAGTTATTTGTCGGTGATCAACAGGTTGATCGTGATTCGCTCTCTTCAGTATTGGATCAGACAACTCAGTCCAATAAAGAGACCACGATTTTCTTCCAGGCGGATAAAAGCGTGGATTATGAAACTCTGATGAGTGTCATGGACTCTCTGCGTAAAGCGGGTTACCTCAAAGTGGGACTGGTCGGAATGGAAGCGGTAGAGGCGAAATAAACGCTACAAAATTAATTTTATATGAATAATAAAACCTGCCCAAATAATAAATTCGAGCAGGTTTTTTCTATCTGTGAGAATAAGTTATTAATGAATCGGTTAATGTTAGTTTTATATTTCTGTTTTTACATCTATAACGATTAATTAAAATGGTTTCATCTTAATTATTAATGGAGTGATGTTTTATTAATAATTAATTCTCTGTCATGATATAATTAACTTCTCCAGTTGTATTTGAGTAAGTACATCACTGTAGTTGCTCCATTTTTGTTTCCTGTGTTGATATTTTAATACTAAATCTATTTAGGTCAGTATTCTTATTTATCCAAGGAGAGAATATGAGTAACCAGAATGATTTTAAAGCGTTTGCCACCGGTGGAAATGCCAATATACCTTCTCAGGAAGATTATCAGAATAGCCCAGTGTTAGATGTGGGATTTACAAAATCACTCGATATTACCTTGTTGAATAAGGCTCTTCGTCAATCATCAACAATGTCTTCTGTTTTAGCCAACTTTATCTCTACCCAATGTGATGAAAATGTTTTTGATAATGGTGATGTATCATCATTAAATGAAATGTTTAATGATGCATTAAAGAATCATGAAAAAAAACAATTCCCCAACCAATTAATGCAAAATGGTTATCAGGAACTTCCTAATGGATTAATGATTCAATGGGGAATGCACCAGTTTGAGTATCTTGTTGAGAATACTGTTATATTACCGAAGCCTTTTAAAAATGCCATTTTAAATATTAATATTATAGATTCAGGTAGTTGGATAATTCCTATGGCAGGTTACACTAACGGAACTTTAAACAGCTTTAGGGCTTGGGTTGCGGGGCGATTTTTTGATTTTGAAGGTAAGGAGTGGGAACTAAAATCTATTACAAAAGGTGAGATTGGTGGACAGTATTTGGTTTTAGGTTATTAATTTTTAGTGAATATTATTGGAGTTAAAAACTGCCCAGTTAACCACTGGGCAGTTTTATTAGTTTTCTATGAATGATAATTAACTCTATATTTTTTTCCAATCAAATGGCAATAATTTATCCAATGTTAAAATCACCTCTTTATTAATTTTCACTTCGGTGTGTATATTCTCCCGATTTATCTGGCTGATAAATTCCCGACAGCGACCACAAGGAGGAATAATATCGCCGGATTTATTAACTGCGATAACTTTAATTATCCGATTTTCTTCATGCTTTATCATATCGGCAATGGCACCGTGCTCTGCACAAAACCCCATAGAACATGAAGTATCAATACTGACTCCGGTATAAATATGGCCGGATTCACACTGAATGGCCGCAGCGACGTGACCATATTTAATATATTTATTTAATTGCGTCGGAGAAATAAGCTGATGTGCAATACTTTCCATTTCATCAAAAGAGACCATAATTTATTTCCAATAAATAAAAAAATAAAGTTTACTCTTTAATACTACGAATAAGGTCAACAACAGATTTCGCCATTTCCTCTTCGTTTTCTCCTTCTACCCGAACAATAATTTCCATGCCATTTTTAATTCCCATCGACATAATTTTGAACATGCTTTTTAAATTAGCGACTTTATCCCCTCTGATAATTTCTACTGTGCCACTATAAGTCTTGGCTAAATTACAGAGTTGTGCCGAAGGCCGGGTATGTAGCCCCGAAGGGGCTGTTACTATTACGGAATATTCGATCATGACTTTATCTATCCCTTCGTCATTCAGTTAATGAACCACCACGTGTCTGGATAACGTTCTGATACCAATAAAACGAATCTTTCTTATAACGAGCGAGATCTTTGAGATCGTCATCAGTGCGGTTTACGTACACAAAACCATACCGCTTTTTGTAACCATTGCTGGTGGAAAGAAGATCAATAAAACTCCACGGGTTATAGGAAAGTACGACAACACCGGAATCCATTGCCCGTTTAATGGCCTGTAGGTGCTGCTTTAAATAATCAATGCGATAGCTATCATGAATGGTGCCGTCAGATTCCAGAACATCATCAGCACCAAAGCCATTTTCAGTGATCATTAATGGCTTTTGATAACGGGTATATAAATCGCGTAGCAGATACTCAAGCCCATGCGGATCAATCGCCCAATCCCAGTCGGTAGTATCAAGCTGTGGGTTTTTGTGGATCTGATAGTAATCAGGCTGGAGCTCATAACCGTCCATTTGCCCTTTGATGCCTGTCGGATTAAAACCATCCATACGTCTCTGAGCACCTTCTGGTGCGGCAGCGGCTGCATGGCTGCAATAGTAATTGAGAGCCAGAAAATCAGAATATCCTTCTTTAATTAACGCCATATCCCCATCTTCGATATTAGGTGCCAGCCCCTGATTTTTCAGGTAAATCAAAGCGGATTGATTATATTCCCCCTTCAAGTAAATATCGGTGAAATAGTAATTACGCAGATCATTGGCATTCTGGGCTGCCAGATTATCTTCTGGTTTGCTGGTCAGCGGATAAATGGCTGAATATCCCAATGCTGCACCAACCTGACCTTCCGGCACCCATTGATGGACTAATTTGCAGGCGATGGCATGAGCCAGATTCATGTGATGATTTATCTGATATTTAATCTGTTCATTATCGAGATACTGTTCAGGGATAAAACATTTTTTCGTCCAGAATTGTACGATAATGCTTTGTTCATTAATCGTCAGCCAGTACTTGGCTTTCTTGCCATATTCTCTGATAACAAATTCAGCGTAGTAGGCAAAATCATTGACACTTTGTCTGTCAATCCAGCCATGATATTTTTCCACCAAAGCCATTGGCATATCATAATGATAAAGTGTTGGAATTGGTGTAATACCATTTTCTAATAATTCATCGATAAGATTATGGTAAAACTGCACGCCTTCATCATTCGGTTTCCCGATGCCATCAGGAAAAATACGCGACCATGCGATAGAAAAACGATAGGCTTTTAATCCCAGTTCTTTCATTAATGCAACATCTTCTTTGTAGCGATGATAATGATCACTGGTAATATGGGAATCAGCTAACCCTGGTTTATTATTGAGAATATCTTGCTGGGATAATTTTTTACCATATTTTTCTGCCGCACCTTCAACCTGATAAGCACTGGTTGCTGCACCCCAGAGAAAAGTTTCAGGAAATAGCGTGTTATTTTTCGTCATGATGATTTTTTCCTTTATTATCGTTCACATTTTTAATGTGTTTATATAAATCAATTATTTCCTCTCTCAGGAGTAACTCGCTGCGTATCGTCATTAACGTATCCTGAGCATGAATAAATAGCAGACTCAAATTAATATCAGAGCCCTGAGTCTCTTTCTGAATAACATCAGTTTGTGTTTGATGAGCTGACAACATCATCTTTCGTGCTTTTTCCATATATATGCGAGCATTTTCAAAATCGCCATTACGAGCGAATTTCATGGCTTTTTCACTTTTTTCTCTGGCATTACCTGCATCGAGAATAATTTCCATAGAAATAGCAATTAAGATATTTTCCTCACTATTCATGATTGTTTTTCCTTGTAGTAGAGTCGCTTATGCTGCATTGAGGTTTTCTTCTTCAATACGTTTTTTCTCATACACTTTAAAGAAGGGATACCAGGTAACGAGGAACACGGCCATTAGTACCAAATAACAGATGATCGCCCGCCAGTCTTCAGTAATCATGACGCTGGAAAACGGAGCGGGTATTTGACCGACCTGAATCATTTTGGCAGGGATATTCAGCCAGTCGGAGCGCATAAACACCCAGATAATGATCGGGCTGGTGATCGCATTAATCCACATCGGCAGCATGAGCAGTGGATTGAGCACAATTGGTGTACCAAACACCAGTGGCTCATTGATATTGAAGAACGAAGGCCCGATACAGATATAACCTGTTGCCTTAAGATCTCTGGATTTTGAAAACAGCATTAAAAGATTCAGTGCGAGGGTGGCGCCGGTTCCTCCCATTGTGATTAACGCCGCTGTATACATGGTTTCATAAGTCACAATATTGGTTGGGGCCTGACCTGCCGCCACCAAAGTAATATTGGTGCTGATACCAAGCATAAAAATAGGCATTTGCAGGCCAGTAAATGTCCAGACGGAAATCCCCATTGAGAATGCAATAGCCGGAATTAATGCCATCAATATAAAGCCCGGCAGTGTCTGACCGAATGCAGCAATAGGTGAAAAGAGGTAAAGCAGACGGGAGAAAATATCAATTTCAAAGGTAAATACTAATAATGTTCCGACTCCGATAGAAAGAAGAATCGGAATAATGGCGTGTATCCAGCCAGTGACAAAATCAGGGAGAGTGCTGTCTTTCAGAAAACCTATTTTTGTGTATAAGTGGAAAAGATAGGAAACAAACAGGCCGGTGACAATCCCCAGTAAAATTCCCGCAGGGCCGAATCGTTCAAAACTGACAATCATATTACCGTCAGAAAACTCCGGCTTAATGAACATCATATAAACACAAATAGATGTCAGGCCAGCAATCAGGGTATACCGAAAATGATGGAGTTTTTCCATCATCTGATTGGCAATCATAAACGCAGTAATTAAGCCGAGCATGCCAAAGGAATATTCAGCTATTCGACCAAGATTGGGTAAAAAGGGAAGATAAGAACGAAATACATTATAAAAAAATATCAGTGAACCGGCTAAAATAAACGGGATGTTTTTCTGCATGGAACCAGAAATAGCAGCAACCCATGGTCGTTTAGTAAAATTTTGTATCGCTGGTGCAAACGAATCAGATAACCACGACATAAATGCTTTCATTTTGCATCTCTCTTTATTATTTTCTCTTCCATCAATTGGATATAAATAAAAAACCCCGGTGCTGTAAATAATAAGGTTAATGATTCAATTTATTTTTTTAGTGTATCTATGGCTAATTCCAGCAATGCCTCACCATCCAGTTTGCCATAGATATTTTGTGGTACGACAATGACGGGAATATTATAAATATCAGCATGTTTCTGAAATTCCTCTTTTTGAGAGGCGTAATGAGGGCCAAGAAATAAAATGTCGATCACTGAAAAATACTCAGTAACTTCGCTTTCGCTTCTGGCTTCAACAGTAACGGATAATTCTTTTTTCCTGGCAGCATTTCTGGTTTTTGTAGCCAGCATTCCACTGGAAATACCGGCACCACAACACAACATAATAAAAACGTTTTTCATGTAAACTCCTCATTATTTTGTCGCTAATTGATTTTTGTTTTCGGATATATAAACTACTATCTTCAATTTTTATTTTATATTCAATTATCTGTTTTCACCTCAGGAGGGCAATTTTCTGTTTTTTTAATTGACTTAATTTGTAAGTTTGACGTTTTACTTTTTTATTTAATAGGGGGGTTATAATGCTAAGGCCTAAGCAGAAAGAATTATTGAATTATTTAATGGAACAAAATAACCCGACTTTAGCCGTTAAATTATCTCAGGTCTTAAATGTTTCAATCAGAACTGTCAAAAACTATGTGCTGGAAATTAATGAATCCTACAGGAGCAAAATCATTATCTCCGGACGTTCAGGATATGTGTTATCATCTGATGCAAATCTTAAATTGAAGCAAAGACTCAGTGATTTTCCGAAAACCTATCAGGAAAGAGCCGGTTATCTGATTAAGTCTTTTCTGTTATTCAGGAAAAGTAATAAAATTTATGATCTCAGTGCTGAGTTATATATCAGTGATTCAACTTTAAAATCAGTGATATATAAAATGAATGGTTCCTTTGAAAAATTTAATGTCAGGTTCTTATGCAAAAATAATCGCCTTGAAATTATAGGCTCTGAGCTGGATTTAAGAGAGTTAGTCTATCATACCATCATGGAACAGGCAGACTACAGAACTCTGGATTTGAAAAAACTGGTAATATTATTCGGGGAACAGCAGGTTGAAATTATATCTGATATTATTACACAGGTATTTAATAATCGGGGTTACTCTGTTTATGAACTCTCATATACAAATCTTGTGCTGCGCTTTTTGATACTGATCAAGCGATTAAGTTATGGCAAGTATTTAAAAAATAAATTGGCCTTTATAGAAGAAAATCAGGGAGTAAAATCAATCACAGAAGAGCTGTGTGACAGGTTGCAATATACTTTTAATATTCCTATAGCAGAGAATGAGAGATATTTTTGTTACACCTTACTGAAAATAAATACCAACATTACTCAAACAGGAGACAGTAAATTAATTGAATCAGATAAAGCGGGTTTATATCAGCTTTCCAGACAGATCGCTGAATCAGTAGCGGAGCATTATCTGATTAATTTAGCAACGGATGATTTTATTTCATTATTCTGTTTGCATATTTCAGGTTTGAAAACACGCTTGCAGCACAATGTTCATACCAGAAACCCTATGTTGGATATGATAAAAAAAGAGTGTCGGACTATTTTTGATATCGCTGTTTTTATCTCCTTACAATTAAATGAATTCTTTGGTAAGAAACTGAATGAGGATGAGATTTCTTTTCTGGCTTTACATGTTGGTGCTGAATTTGAACGACAAAAAACTAAAGGCCATAAAGTACAGACAGTACTTTTATGCCCGGGCTATAAGGGAATTGAAAACAAAATATACCACCAGTTATTACGTGATTTTGGCGATGAAATAAATATTATTAAAGTAATATCACAGCCTTCTGAACTGGAGTGTTTTGAATTTGAGTTATTGATTACAACTATCAATATTCCTTCCAGTCATAAATATGAAACAGTGTGTATTTCTCCTTTTCAGATGCGAGATAGGCGTGCTCAGTTGCTTGGTAAAATTGATATCGCTAATGCGAACAGGAAAAGAAGGGCGCTACAACGTAATTTTGACCTGTTTTTTGAACCTGGATTGTTCTGGTTTGAGCCCGGTTTTCAGCAAAGGGATGAGCTTATCGATGTGCTTTGCCAAACGATGTTTGCAAAGGGCTATACTGAGGGCGATTTTGTCAGATATGTTTATCAGCGGGAAAGCGCGTCTTCAACGGCGTTTGGTATTCTGGCATTACCACATTCAGCAAAGATGGATGCGATAAAGACCGGTGTTGCAGTCGCTATCAGCCCAAAAGGTATTCTCTGGGGGGAAAGTGAGCGTGTGCATGTTGTTTTTTTGATTGCGATAAACAGAATTGACAGGGCGTGTTTTGCAGAGTGTTATGATGCGTTATTGGATGTTTTCAGTCAGGATGAAATGATTAATCAGCTAAATAAAATAACTTGCTTTGAACAGTTTCGGAGCATCTTCATCAGATCAGGTGATAATGTTGATGTTGAAAAATGAGTATTTTGTTAATTATTAAAAAGCAGGCGTTGAGTTTTATTATAACCTCAACGCCAATTCTTTTGCTGTGAAATAAAATTAGAGTGGAAAGATTTATTTCTTATCTGACTCAGTAGATATTAATTTTATTATTGCTGTAATCTGTGGTGAAACATCTGTTTCTGGTAAAGGCGGGATCTGCCCTAATGCCATTTTCCTAAGTGGCTCAGAAATGACCATGGAAATAGCCAGCTCACTGAAAGTATTATAATTAAAATTATTCAATACTCCTCGCTCATGTTGATTGTTTAGCCAGTTTTCCAAAATGACTTTACTGTTTTCGATACCACTTTTTTGATACTTTTCCAGTAATGTATTGCGATGAGGAAAATCAGACTGTAATAATTTAAATAACCCCACTTCATTTTCTGACAAATACTTATCAGAAATATCTTTTAAATATTTTTCTAATAATATTATCACTTGATGGGAAGTGCTGGCATTTTTGGTTAGAGATGGAGGGGTATTATCTTGCCAGTCTAATACAACTTGCTCAATTAATTCTTCTCTGTTTTTAAAAAAACGGTAGAGTGTTTTTTTTGCGATTTTAGCTTTTTGGGCAATAACATCCATGGTTGTTTTGTTGTAGCCCTGATTGAGCAAGAGAGAAAGAGTAATGTCATGAATTTTTTGGCGTATTTCTGATTCCGGGATTGCAGGTCTGCCTCGTGCTCGCGGGTAATTTTCTGCCATTTTAGCACCTTATAGGTTGTTAATATTTATTGTACTGGATTGGCGTTGTTCATTTAAAAAAATAAGGAATGCTCCCTCGGAATAATAAGGAAATATCCCAATTTCCACGAAATACAGAACTCTTCGGCAGTTGTCAATATTTACAATAAGTGATTATCATGTGGCCCATAATACTTAACAGTGAAAAATGCTGTTTAGGGTTATATCGTCTCTTTTTCATTACTGGTCTGATTTTTTATAACTTACTGTTTTTAATAATTAATTGACATAATCGATGCTATTAGAGTATTGAATCTCCGCTCATTACGTGACCTACTTCACAGGATAGCACTTTTGGATAAATTTTGTTAGCAAAAGGTTAAATTGGATCTTAGTATCGCTATTGCTAATTACAAAATTAACCATAAAGTAACAAAGATTGCTAAATGTTAATCCGCCTAATTAATTTTTTGGGAAATTTCTTTATTGAATAAGTGTTTCTTAGAAAGTGTATTTCATGGCGGTGGCAAAAGGTAAAATAACAATACAAGTGAGGACCATAATAATGACAAAACACAACGTAATAGCAATGGCAATAGCAATGGCAATTCCGGCTGGTTTTATAACTGGGACTGCAAATGCGGCTGAAATTTATAATAAGGATGGTAATAAAATAGATTTATATGGCAAAGCTGAAGTTCAGCGTTATTTTGCTAAATCAAAAAGCAAAGAAGCAGGGGATAATTCCTTTGGTCGTATTGGTATTAGAGGAACTACCCAGCTTACAGATTCTATTTCCGGGTACGGGCGCTGGGAATTCAATATGGGTGCCAGTAGAACTGAAGTTGAAAGCAGCCAATTTGCAAGAACGCGTCTGGCTTTTGTCGGCTTTAAACTGGGTGAGTACGGCACACTGGATTATGGGCGTAACTTTGGTGTTGTCTATGATGCTAACGCTCTGACAGATATGATGTCTGTGTTTGGTGGAGATAGTATGGCCGCCACTGAGAACTTCATGATGGGTCGTGCAACAGGGTTGTTAACATATCGTAATACTGACTTTTTCGGATTAGTAAACGGTTTGAATTTCGCCCTGCAATATCAGGCTAAGAATGATGGCAGAACCCTAAATACCCGTAATGATATTGCGCGGCAGAATGGTGATGGTGTCGGTCTTTCCAGCTCCTATAATTTGGGGCATGGTTTTACTGTTGCTGCTTCTTATGGCAATTCTAACCGTACTACAGATCAGAAAAACGGTACTGCATCAGCTAAGGTGCTGGCAAAAGGAAACAAAGCAGAAGCCTGGCTGGTATCAGCAAAATACGATAAAAATAACGTTTATCTGGCTGCTATGTATGGAGAAGCTCGTAACCTGACCCGATTCGGCAGCTCAGTGGATAACCGCGTAATGTTCGCAAACAAAACTGAAAACATTGAGTTAACCGCTCAGTATCAATTTGATTTTGGTCTGCGCCCGGGGATTGCTTATGTTTACTCCAAAGGTAAGGATTTAGGTAAGGATCTGGGTGAGAATAACCTGTTAACAAACAAAAATTCTGAAGATTTAGTGAAGTATATTTCTATCGGTGCATCTTATAATTTCAACAAAAATCTGGGCACCTATGCTGAATATCAGATTAATCTTCTGAAAGATAATGCTTTCACAAAAGCAACTAAGCTTAATACTGATAACGTAATGGGTGTTGGCCTCGTATATCGTTTCTGATAATAGCTGAAGTAATGAGCCTCAATGGTGCTGTCATTGAGGCTCTACCCGATATAAATTAGCTTTCTGCTTCACCACCCAGAGCATCAATCGTATTTTTTATCAGCGCACTTAACTCACCCGTCATCAGCGTAAAATCGGCATCAAATCGCTGGGCGACATCTTCACGATCAATATCGTCATTCTGGTCACGTAATGTTTCGCTGAACTTTATACGCTTGTAAGAGCCATCATCTGACAGCATGAACTGAATCCGCTCTTCCCAGTCCAGCGCCAGTTTAGTGACATATTTCCCGGATTCAATGTGCGTTGCTATTTCGTCAGATACCAACTCCTGTTTCTTACAGCGGATAACTCCGCCTTCTTCCAGAATAGCTTTCAATTCTGCTTCATCCATCAGAGCATAACCCGCAGGCAGGTCTCCTGAACGAACCCATTCAGTTAATGTTAACTCAATCGGATCAGCGAACGTCAGAGGAACGACAGGCAATGAACCCAGCGTTTTTCTGAGTAATGCCAGATTATCTTCAGCGCGTTTGGCACTGGCAGAATCGACAATAATCAGATGGTTAACAGTATCTATCCAGATATAAGTCTGGCTGAAACGGCTGAATGCCCTTGGTAATAAAGTATGAATCACTTCATCTTTCAGAGAGTCTTTCTCGGTTTTTTTTAATTTCCGGTGTTGTTCTCCTTCCAGACGGGCAATTTTGGCCTGAAGTTCTTGTTTAATGACCGGAGAAGGCAACATTTTTTCTTCTTTGCGTGCACAGATCAGGATCTGATTACCTGCTGCATGCGTTAGTGCTTCACCATGCGCACCCATTGGCGGAACCCAGCCTGTTTTCATCATATCCTGACTGCCACATGGGGTGAATGCCAGTGGGCTTAATTGTTTTTCCAGTTCATCCGCAGAAAGCGATATTTCTCGGTTTAAACGGTAAATCATTAAATTTTTGAACCATAACATGCGGTTACCCCATATTTATGCATTGTGACAAACGTCATATAAACGTTATTTGAAAAGCGTAGCTGTGCATGATAACGAATCATGCGGTGAAGCCCTAGAAATTCATACCCGTCGTTTTGTAGGTTTTCTTTTTGTTGTTTATGCACAATTCTGAAAACAAACGTCCAATTCCTAAAACAAAGTGACGTTATAGTTCTTGATTGTTAATGCTGCTCAGGCAATGATCCTGTAACAACACGATCCAGTTAGGCTGAAAAATTCAGCTAACGGTTAACCACAGAGAAAAAGGTAAGCTATGCGTATAGGTATTGATCTTGGTGGAACCAAGATTGAAGTGATCGCATTGGGCGATCAAGGAAAAGAGCTGTTTCGTAAGCGGGTAGATACTCCCCGCAACGATTACCCGCAGACTTTGGCTGCGATTGCCGGTTTGATAGCAGACGCAGAACAGGCAACTGGTCAGAGAGGAACAATCGGTATTGGTATTCCGGGTGCAATTTCACCTTTTACCGGAAAAGTTAAAAATGCCAATTCTGTCTGGCTGAATGATCAGGTGTTGGACAGAGATATTTCTGCCCTGTTGGGGCGCGAAGTCCGGGTTGCTAATGATGCGAACTGTCTGGCTGTATCAGAAGCGACTGATGGTGCGGCAGCAGGTAAACAAATGGTATTTGCGGTTATTGTCGGGACTGGCTGTGGCTCGGGTCTGGCATTTGATGGCAGAGTCCATGCGGGTGGCAATGGTCTGGCTGGAGAGTGGGGTCACAACCCGTTGCCGTGGATGGATGATGAAGACCGTGCATATCAGGAAGAGGTGCGTTGTTTCTGTGGTAAACCTGGTTGTACCGAGATGTTTGTATCGGGAACCGGCTTTATGAGAGATTATTTCCGCGCCAGTGGTATACACAAAAAAGGCCATGAAATCATGGAGGCCGTGGCACAAGGGGATAAAATCGCAGAACTGGCTATCCAGCGTTATGAAAGACGTCTGGCGAGGGCACTGGCGCAGGTAGTTAACTTACTTGATCCCGATGTTATTGTATTGGGTGGCGGTATGAGTAATGTTGATCGACTTTATCAGACTCTGCCCGGCTTAGTCAGCGAGTGGGTGTTTGGTGGCGAGTGTGCAACACCTATCAAAAAAGCGCTGCATGGTGACTCCAGTGGAGTGCGCGGGGCTGCGTGGCTATGGCCTGATTCTCATAAGTAACTGCATATTGCCCTTTATTTTTTCTGAAAGATGAAGGGCATACCATTTAGACCGATGAATAAACATAATGTATTAGACATTTCTTTTTTGTCTTTGGCTGCCTGCGTCTGGAAAAATAAATTTTACCTTAACCTGACTTAAGTTAAATTTTCAATTTAATGCATGAGTTGTATTTCTATGTTACGGGTAATAACAAAAATAAAAGCGCAATCAATGCGTATTATTAATCATATGTTTTTTATAATAATAGAAATATATTTCGCTTGATGTTGATTAAATATATTCATTGACTTTAATTTTATGGATTTTTATAGATTATAAAAAATCGATTTATTAAATTGTGAAT
>NZ_CAWQJR010000197.1:0-24316 GCF_963894935.1 Xenorhabdus sp. PB61.4 | reverse complement strand
ATATAAGGAAATAAGAATCAGTTTTATGTGATTAAATACTTATTAAAACAAAGTCAATTTAATAGAAATGATAATTGATATTATTAATATTTACTCGACTATTTTTTATTCAAATAACAGCTTGCTAAATGAACGAGACTCCATTAATTTTATCTCCTGAGGATATATTTTATAAATTTCAAGAGTCAACTTGAGAGACGAAAGGTATACATAGTATTTTTGGAGACAATATGATAGAGCATAATTTAGCCAGACTATCAAAAGATGAAATGGACAAAGTCAACACTGATTTAGCGGCATCAGGGGTTGCATTTAAAGAGCGTTATAATATGCCTGTCATTCCGGATAATGTTGAGCAAACTCAGCCACAACATCTGAGGGAATATTTTCAGCAGCGGTTGAGGCATTACCGTCAGCAATCAAGGTCTTTATCACGTTTACCTTACGAGCCCAAAAGCCGTTAAAAAATAGCAATTAAAAAATAGTAAAAGTAACCACTGCGTGAGCAAGTGGTTACCTCATTTACTTTCCAACAAACTTATCCGTTGCCTTGATTAACTGATGCAAAATACCCGGTTCATCAAAAGAGTGACCTGCTCCTTCAATAATATGAAGTTCAGCTTCTGGCCATGCTTTTGCCAGATCCCAGGCATTTTGTACCTGACATGCCATATCATAGCGTCCATGAATAATGACTGCTGGAATATGTCTGATAGCATCAATATGATCTAATAGCTGTTGCGTCTCATCCATAAAACCGTTATGGATAAAATAATGATTTTCAATACGTGCAATTGCCAGAGCAAACTGTTCTTCTGCAAATGAATCTGCATGTTCAGAAGGTAACAGTGTGATAGTTTCACCTTCCCAGGTACTCCATAGTTGAGCAGCTTCCAACTGTACGGCGGGATCGCTACTTGTCAGACGTTTCTGATAAGCACTAATCACATCTGTGCGCTCTTCTTCAGAAAGAATGGATAATATACGCTCCCATTTTTCCGGAAAAAATCGGGAAGCACCTTCCTGATAATACCATTGCAATTCCTGAGGCCGGAGTAGGAATATTCCCCTTAATACCAGCTCTGATACAGCATGAGGATGTTTCTGGGCATAAGCCAGAGATAATGTTGAACCCCATGAACCACCAAAAACCAGCCAATTATCAACGCCCATTAGTGTACGTAAGCGTTCAATATCATCGACCAGATGCCAGGTTGTATTATTCTCAAGGCTTGCATGAGGCTTAGAACGCCCACAGCCACGCTGATCAAATAACATGACATGGTAATGTTCAGGGTTGAATAACTGCCGATGATAGTGGGCTATTTCTCCACCCGGTCCTCCGTGAATAAATACCGCAGGTTTACCTTTGGGGTTACCGCACAGTTCCCAGTAGATCTGGTGCCCGTCTCCGGTATCCAGATAACCAGTCTTATATGCATCATAAGCCGGATAAAGTTTCCGTAATTCCGTCATAGAGACCTCTCAATCAGATACACCCACTGGGTTCCAAAACTGTGTCCGCCAGTAAGAGAGTGACAAAGTTGCCGGAGCAACCAAAACTGGCTCCATTGGGAAGCAGGAGCCTTTAATTGATCCTCAGAAAGCCTAACTCATTATGTGACAGGAATAAGAGAGCGTAACCAACAAATAGGCAACTTGAAAGAAGAAAGGCATAAAAAGGGATACGTTTCCAGTATCCCGAACACATGTGAAGCTATCATGACTCTTTAATTACCGGATTTCACTATAGCTGATAGTCTCTTTCTGGCAATCAATTGTGACATTATAGCTTTTGTCATTTTTAGTGCCCCTGACAGCTAACGGAACCTGCAATGCGTCTTTATCACCGGTAATATCGTTGACATTTACCCATGCTACGGGTTTTGCAGTACCTAATTGTTTCCTGTCCTTATCCCAGTGATTAAGACGATTTTGCAGGAAATCTTGTTTAACTTGTGCGGCTATTTGATCTTTAGTCAGATTTTTGCAGGAAACAAATTTAGCGACATGGTCATTTTCAGCAGCTGATACAGCAGTTGTAAACGCAAAAGAAAGTGCAACGGCCACATTCAATAACCCTGCACGATGGATGAATTGTTTTATCTTCATGTTACCTCCTATTACCATCCAAATAGTATGGATTAATGTTAAGTTAAACTAACATGTAATAGAAAGTAATTATGTGAGTTTTGTTAAAAATGCGTTGTGACTATTTTACATCATCTTCAAATAAAACATGAATCTGCTCTTTATCCTGATGTTTTTCCCTCAGTTCCTGAGCCACAATCCCGATTGCTTCTCCACTGCTCATCCCTTCAGAAATAAGTTGATGGATCCTTTCTACAGCAATCTGTTGTTCTTCATGGGACAGTGCCGGCATACCTGAAAACATGGCGTTTACCTCTAATATATAGTAATAACTGATAATGATTGTGATTATATACACAATCAATTTTAAGTTGCAGTATGACAGCAAGTGAACCGGTGTACCATTCTATGATAATCTCCGCCAATTAATCAGTTAATTTTGAATTGCCCTGCCAATACGGGTTCCACCATGAAGATTGCATTACAAAAACGTCAGTTACCTTATTTTCCTGATCTTGCAGCCAGCTATTTTGCTCCTCTTTCCGCCTCTCCCTGGGCCATGTTGTTACATTCAGGAGCCGCTCAGCATTCACATAATCGATTTGATATTATTGTTGCAGAACCAATCATCACTCTTGTGACACAAGGAAACTCTACCGAAATCAAAAGTCATGATGCAGTCTCTCATTCTCAAGAAGATCCTTTTCTTTTACTAAAAAAGCATCTTAATGACTGCAATATCACCCCTCAGTTTGATCCCGATTTGCCATTTCAGGGAGGAGCATTGGGAATATGGGGATATGATCTTGGGCGATGGACTGAAAAACTACCAGCGACAACTATTAATGAATTAAATTTCCCGGATATGGCGATTGGGATCTACGATTGGTGCCTTATCATTGACCACCACCAGCAAAAAGCAACTTTATTAAGCTATCATGATATTGATACTCGCCTGGCATGGCTGGAAACGCACACCCAGCACCGCGAAACAAATTTTGCCCTCACCAGCGCATGGCAATCCAATATGAGTGAACAGCAATATCATGAAAAAATTGCGCATATCCATCGTTATTTGCGTGATGGCGACTGCTATCAGGTCAATCTGGCACAGCGGTTTCACGCAAATTATCAGGGTGATGAATGGCAGGCTTTCAGGCAACTCAACGAATCTAATCGCGCTCCTTTTTCGGCTTTCATTCGTTTACCTGAAAATTGCGTCATCAGTGTTTCACCCGAACGTTTTTTATTACTGGAAGATAATAAAATCCAGACCCGACCGATCAAAGGCACATTACCACGTGAACAAGATCCGGAAAAAGATCGATTGCAAGCTGAAAAATTAGCCAAATCCCGTAAAGACCGCGCAGAAAATCTGATGATCGTTGATCTCCTCAGAAATGATATCGGACGTGTAGCGGAGGCGGGATCAGTTAAAGTCCCCGAATTATTCGTTGTTGAACCTTTTCCGGCGGTCCATCACCTTGTCAGTACCATTACTGCAATATTACCGGACGAATATCACGCAACAGATTTACTGCGAGCCTGTTTTCCCGGAGGTTCCATCACAGGTGCTCCAAAAATCCGGGCCATGGAAATTATTGAAGAATTAGAACCGCATCGCAGACATGGATATTGTGGAGCTATTGGCTATATTAGTTTCTGCGGTACAATGGACAGCAATATTACTATACGCACCCTATTGACAGAAAAAGGAAAAATGTACTGCTGGGCTGGTGGGGGAATTGTTGCTGACAGCACTGCGGAAAAAGAGTATCAGGAAACATTCGATAAACTTGGACATATCTTACCGAAATTAAGGGAACTCCATACATCATGACATCTCTTTCTGATTTTATTCATCGGTTTCAACTGCAAATTCCCGTACAACCAGATTATCCGGTTAACAATCAGCGGAATGCCGCTGTATTACTGCCGATTATTTGTAAGCCCGAGCCTACACTGTTACTTACCCAACGGGCCCGGCATCTACGTTCACATGCAGGGCAAATTGCTTTCCCCGGCGGCGCGGCTGACCCGGCAGATCATTCACTGGCTGCCACCGCACTACGTGAAGCCGAAGAAGAGGTCAATATTCCATATCATCAGGTACAGGTTCTGGGGCAATTAGCCCCTATGGAAAGCAGCAGCGGGTATCATGTCACTCCTGTCGTCGGGTTAGTGTCGCCTCCCTTCTCTTTTCAGGCCAATCCAACAGAAGTGGACAATTTTTTTGAAATCCCGCTTTTTGATGTACTCTCTCTTCCCAATTATCAGTATTTGGATGTTAAGAAGCATAACCGCCAACATCGGATCTACTTTTATTGGTATTGCGGGCAAATGATTTGGGGATTAACTGCCTCAATTATTTATCGGCTGGCTCAACAAGTTCAAAATTAGAGCTAAAAATAACCACTAATAAACATTATTTGTACATTTATTGTCCTAAATCATACCAATAACTATTATAATTAAAAAAAAACTGTAAACTCCTTTATCAACACCACTAAATAACAGTAAAGTAACGCGCTTTATTATAAATATACTATATCTCTTTCTTCTTTAAGGAGTCTGGCGTGATTAGCGTTTTCGACATGTTTAAGGTGGGTATCGGCCCATCCAGCTCTCATACTGTTGGTCCTATGAAAGCAGGAAAACAATTTGTCGATGATCTTGTAAACCAGGGGCTTATGTCCTCTATCACGCGTGTAGCTGTTGATGTATACGGCTCACTTTCATTAACCGGGAAAGGTCATCATACGGATATCGCCATTATCATGGGGTTGGCCGGTAATATGCCTGCAACTGTTGATATTGATTCAATCCCTGGTTTTATTCGTGATGTTGAGCAAACTCAACGTTTGCCGCTGGCAAATGGTTTACATATAGTCGATTTCCCTCGTGACGGAGGCATGAATTTCCGGAGCGATAACCTTTCATTACATGAAAATGGCATGCAAATCCATGCATTTGCAGGTGACGAAAATGTTTACAGCAAAACCTACTACTCTATCGGTGGTGGTTTTATTGTTGATGAAGAACATTTCGGTAAGCCATCTCAGGATACAAAGCCTGTTTCTTACCCATTCAGCTCTGCTGCTGAATTACTGATGAATTGCAGCAAAACAGGCCTGTCCCTTTCCGGCCTGATGATGAAAAATGAGCTGGATTTACATAGCAAAGAAGAAATTGCTGAATACTTTGCAGATGTATGGGATACCATGCAGGCCTGTATTGAACGAGGCCTGAATACAGAAGGCGTTTTACCGGGCCCTCTGCGTGTACCGCGACGTGCTGCGGCTTTGCATCGTATGCTGACATCATCAAACAAACTTTCAAATGACCCGATGAACGTTGTTGATTTAATCAACATGTTTGCTTTGGCCGTCAATGAAGAAAATGCCGCTGGCGGCCGCGTTGTTACAGCGCCAACCAATGGCGCATGTGGGATCGTTCCGGCAGTACTGGCTTACTACAATCACTGCATCGAACCGGTTACTCCTGAGCTGTATACGCGCTATTTCTTAGCCTCAGGTGCAATCGGTATTCTGTATAAGATGAATGCATCTATTTCCGGTGCAGAAGTTGGCTGTCAGGGAGAAGTTGGGGTTGCCTGTTCAATGGCGGCGGCAGGTCTGGCAGAATTGCTCGGCGCAAGCCCTGAGCAAGTGTGCATTGCCGCTGAAATCGGTATGGAACACAACCTTGGTTTGACTTGTGACCCAGTTGCCGGACAAGTACAGGTTCCATGTATTGAACGTAATGCAATTGCATCGGTTAAAGCGATCAATGCTGCTCGTATGGCATTGCGCCGCACTAGTGAACCACGCGTTTCACTGGATAAGGTTATTGAAACTATGTACGAAACTGGTAAAGACATGAATGCCAAATACCGTGAAACATCACGTGGTGGTCTGGCCATAAAAGTACAGTGTGACTAATCAAATCTGTAAGTTATCAATATGACATAAGTTAGATAGCGACATTCTTTAAGTTCAGATTTGGCTTATCCGGAAAAATCCCTGCTAATACAGTAGGGATTTTTTTTGGCTGAAACGGATCAAAGAAGTACATTTTTTCCTCTTTCCTATTAAAAACATCACTTTCTTTTTATCTAAAGATTAACAAAATGTTACCGGAAACAGATGTTAAGACTAAATAAATAAAAAATAAAAGAATTAATTAATTTTTATTTGCCATAATTAAAATTAAAATATTATTTTTATCTATCAAAATAGTTCGACTTAAATTTTCTGACTGATAGCAATTTTCTTGAATGATTCCAATGATAATCTAATGACATATTTTCTTATGTAACAAAATAGAGTCCATAAGAAATGAAATACTTGGGATGGAACCTCGATAAAACATAATGTTTGTAACTATTATGTTTATTAACTGGTAGTAAAACAGGTTGGAAGTATTGAGCATGAGCTTGCAATAAATCCGAGTTCGATTGTTACAGAAAGGGGAAAACAAGTGAGTATAGCCATTATGATTGGCACACACGGGGCCGCGGCAGAGCAACTGCTACGCACCACGGAAATGTTGATTGGGGAACAAGAAAACGTTTCCTATATTGACTTCGTGCCCGGTGAAAATGCCGATACATTATTCGAGAAATACAATAAGAGACTGGAGTCACTTGATACAACGCAAGGGGTCTTGTTTTTTGTTGATACCTGGGGTGGCAGCCCGTTTAATGCGGCAAACCGGATTGCTGTAGACAAAGAAAACTACGAAATCATTACGGGTGTAAACGTACCAATGCTGGTTGAAGCCTTCATGTGCCGTGATGATGATCCATCCATGGAAGAATTGATTGCTGTTGCATTAGAAACAGGAAGAGAAGGCATTCGCGCTCTTAAAACAGAGCCAGAAGAAGAAGCCAGTAAACCTGAACCTACCAAGCCAGCCGCTCCAGTTGCGTCTCAGGTTAGCACTCCAGCTGCAGGCGGTCATATGAAAATCGCACTTGCACGTATTGATGACCGTCTTATTCATGGTCAGGTTGCAACCCGCTGGACAAAAGAAACTAACGTAAAGCGTATCATTGTAGTCAGTGACGAAGTTGCTCAGGATACCGTACGTTCCACTTTATTAAAACAGGTCGCACCTCCCGGTGTCAGTGCACATGTGGTTGATGTTGAGAAGTGCGTCCGTGTTTATAACAATCCCAAATACGCCGATGAACGCGTTATGCTGTTATTCACCAACCCTACCGATGTACTGCGTATTGTAGAAGGCGGAGTTTCACTGGAGTCTGTCAATATTGGTGGTATGGCATTCCGTCAGGGTAAAACCCAAATCAAT
Source organism: Xenorhabdus sp. PB61.4 (assembly GCF_963894935.1). NCBI lineage: Bacteria > Pseudomonadati > Pseudomonadota > Gammaproteobacteria > Enterobacterales > Morganellaceae > Xenorhabdus > Xenorhabdus sp. PB61.4. The sequence goes on along the minus strand of NZ_CAWQJR010000197.1, from coordinate 16,912 downwards.
AACGCCATTTCTGTTGATGCAAGTGATATCACTGCTTTTGAAAAACTGAGTTCACGCGGTATAGAGCTTGAAGCACGTAAAGTTGCCAGCGATGCGCGTTTAAATATGATGGATTTACTCAAAAAAGCTTAAAAAATAAAGATATTTTTTACTAACCATTACTCAACAACAAAATTCTTACCAAATTATATTTGGTTACAGGAGAAAACAATGGAAATTACCGTTGTTCAACTTTTCTTGATATTCATCGTTGCCTGTATTGCAGGTATGGGTTCTATTCTTGATGAATTTCAATTTCATCGCCCATTAATTGCCTGTACATTAATCGGCCTGATTCTTGGTGATGTCACAAAAGGTATCATCATTGGCGGGACGCTGGAAATGATCGCTCTCGGCTGGATGAATATCGGTGCAGCGATTGCCCCGGATGCAGCTTTAGCATCCATCATTTCGACTATTCTGGTTATCGCTGGTGGACAACAGGTTGGTGCAGGTATTGCGCTGGCAATTCCACTGGCGGCAGCGGGTCAGGTTCTCACTATTATTGTCCGTACTTTGACTGTCGGCTTCCAACACGCGGCAGATAAAGCCGCTGAAAACGGTAATCTCCGGGCTATTACAGCTCTTCATATCTCTGCTCTGGTGTTGCAGGCAATGCGTATTGCCCTACCTGCACTGGTTGTCGCCCTGTCTGTCGGCACATCTGAAGTTCAGAATATGCTGGATTCAATTCCGGAAGTCGTTACTATGGGCCTCAATATCGCTGGTGGCATGATTGTTGTTGTCGGTTATGCGATGGTGATTAACATGATGCGTGCTGGTTACCTGATGCCATTCTTCTATCTGGGTTTTGTGGTCGCAGTATATGTTCATAATCTTGTTATCCTTGGTGTCATTGGTGCAGTTATGGCGGTTCTGTATATTCAGCTCAGCCCTAAATACAATCGATCACAGGCAGCAGCTCCTGCCGGTAACACCCCGAATAACCTTGATAATGAATTAGATTAAGAGGATGAACAACATGTCAGATACAACAAACATGGGTCAGAAAAAACTGACACAAAGTGATATTAATGCTGTCTTCCTGCGTTCTAACTTATTTCAGGGTTCATGGAACTTTGAACGCATGCAGGCGCTGGGTTTCTGTTTCTCAATGGTGCCAGCTATCCGCCGCCTTTATCCTGAAAATACCGAGGAGCGTAAACTGGCCATCAAACGCCATTTAGAATTTTTCAATACACATCCTTATGTCGCAGCACCTATTCTGGGTGTCACACTGGCAATGGAAGAGCAAAAAGCCAACGGGGCTGACATTGATGCCGGTGCAATCAACGGGATTAAAGTTGGTCTGATGGGACCGCTGGCTGGTGTGGGCGACCCGATTTTCTGGGGAACTGTGCGCCCTGTTTTTGCCGCGCTTGGTGCCGGACTTGCCTTAGGTGGTGACTGGCTCGGGCCATTTTTATTTTTCTTCCTATTTAATCTGGTGCGTTTGTTAACCCGTTATTATGGCGTTGCATATGGTTATAAGAAGGGAATAGATATCGTCAAAGATATGGGAGGCGGTTTCCTGCAAAAAATGACAGAAGGCGCGTCAATTCTGGGTCTATTTGTCATGGGAGCACTGGTTAATAGTTGGACAAAAATCGACATTACACTAGTTGTCTCTAAGGTTCCTGATCCTACAACCGGTGAAATGAAGATAAACACTGTTCAAACCATTCTTGATCAGTTACTGCCAGGAATTGCACCTCTATTGCTAACTTTTGGATGTATGTGGCTATTACGGAAAAAAGTAAACCCTTTGTGGATTATTATTGGCTTCTTTGTGATTGGTATTATTGGTTATTATTTCGGTCTTCTCGGTGTAGCTAAATAGTTTTGTTGAAAAATTGATTAACTGAAAATAGGGAGAGGAAACATTTCCTCTCCCCCACTTACAAAAAAAGATCAGGAAACTCAGGAGTAAACATGAGCCTGAATGACATCATCTTGATAGCCTCAATTTTATTAGCGTTCGCTTTTGCTATTTATGATGAGTTTTTTATCCACTACTTCAAAGGCAAGACGTTGTTAACTATAAAATTAAAAAGAAAGCACCGAATCGATGCCTTAATATTTATTATTTTAGTTAGTATTGTGATTTATAATAATGTCGTTGCTCAAGGCAGCCCGCTAACAACTTATTTATTATCTTTTATTATTTTAATCTCAATATACTTTGGTTATATACGCTCACCTAAACTCATCTTTAAAAAAGAAGGATTTTATTATTTCAATCGCCTTTTTTATTATGAAAAGATTAAAGCTATAAATTTATCCGAAGATGGTATTCTAATGATAGAATTTGAAGCAAAGAAAATATACATATCCGTAACAAAATTAGATGATTTAGAAAAAATCTATAAATTTCTACTGAGCAATAAATAATATTCTCCTTTCGCTTAAATAAGGCTGTAATATCACATCAGCCTTATTCTTCATCACAACAAAGATAATGATAATTATTATCATTGGATAAATTAACATAGCACGAAATATTTTGCCTTTCACTCTGAGTATGTTATCGTCCAGTCCAGTCATTGGGGAGTAGCCTGTTCCAGAATATTCCTGGAAAATTCGTATCAACATGCTCGTTTTAATAAAACGTGGTACGAATGCCGAATCGGTTGGCAAGACCATAGACATATAAAATCACCGTTGGTTGGGGGTGGTTTATATGTATATGGAACTACCCAACCGAGGCTGTTTTAATGAATTTCTATGCAACACTCATTCTTGCACTAGCCCTCTCTATGGATGCTTTTGCTGCTGCCGTAAGTAAAGGAGCAACCCTTCATCGTCCCCATTTACGTGAAGCAATTCGAACAGGGCTTATCTTTGGCCTTATTGAAGCCTGTACGCCTTTAATCGGTTGGTCTCTGGGAATTTATGCCAGTCAGTACATTATGGAGTGGGACCATTGGGTGGCATTCACACTATTATTTGTCCTTGGCTGCCGGATGATCAGAGAAAGTTTCAGACATGATCCTGACGTTGTCACCAAGCCAACAGCACCGCGCCGTCATAGCTCAGTAACATTAATATTTACCGCTATTGCAACCAGTCTGGATGCGATGGCAATTGGTATTGGCCTTGCTTTTTTACAAGTTGATATATTACCCACAGCAATGACTATAGGAATCATGACGATGATCATGGCGACTTTGGGAATGTTAATTGGGCGCTATATTGGGCCATTATTAGGCAAACGGGCAGAGCTTATTGGTGGATTCGTATTGATTGCTATTGGCTTCAATATATTATTCGAACATCTTAAATTATTTATGTATGCCTGATATTTATTCATAAATGAATTCCCCGCTCTTATTGCGGGGAACTCATTTAAAGAAATTAAATATGCCGGTAAACTTTTAACGTGAAATCAGCTTCACAATGAAACAATTTCTTAGCCACTAAATGGTTTTTAACGTCCTCAGACGCTCTCCAGGCAAAAGGAGTCATCTGTAATAAATTATAAGCCTGTTCACCATCAAGCTGCATTTCATAAGCCAGAGTTTCCTCAGCCACTAATTCGTACCCTTCCAGTTGCTCGGTATTTTCAGGATGTAAATGGACATCCTGATAAATCAGCTCTTTCAACTGATACAAGTGACGTGGGCCGGGTGTTACAGTGAGGGCAATCCCCCCTGATTTTACCACCCGAAATAACTCAGCAGCTTTGCAGGGAGCATAAATCCGCAAAATACCATCAAGGGAACCATCTGCAAACGGTAGCCGATGACTAGATGCCACACAAAAATCAACATCCGGATAACGTTTGGCACCATAGCGGACAGCAATTTTCGCCACATCCAAACCATGAACTGTGATGGGTCGTTTCAGATTCAAAGCCTGTTGTACTGCAGCAGTGTAATACCCTTCTCCACAACCAATATCCAACAACACTCCAGCCTGTTCCGGTAAAAAACGATCAAATAGCTCAATAACTTTTTGCTGTAATACCTGATAGTGACCTGCCTGTAAAAATGCCCTTCTCGCCTGCATCATCTCAGCACTATCACCCGGCTCTTTTGAACGCTTATGCTGAACCGGTAACAAATTCACATAACCTTCTTTTGCACAATCAAACTGATGATTGTTTTCACAACGCCATTGGTGATGGGAAAACAGTAATGGTGAATGGCATAAAGGACATTGATAAGACATAACATTCCGATGGCAGTAAAGAATAAATCAGGCATTCACTATACCATGTTTCGGTTTGGTATGTTTTTATAAAACCGCTTTATATAGTGGAGATAAAATCATATTGACTATTTTACGACTAAAATTCATTATGGATTTTACAATAAATTAACATTGATTGGTAATCAAAAAAATGCCATTTGAAGATTTGGAAACTAAGCGCCTTTTATTAAAGAAATTGGCTCATACCGATGCGATTCACATACAACAAAAGTTTCCTCACTGGGATATTGTAAAATACTTAGATAAGAAAGCAGTCCCCTGGCCATATCCCGATAATGGTGGCGATATTTTTGTTAATAACGTTGCCATACCTGCAATCCAAGAACAAAAAGCTTATATCTGGTCGCTCAGAATGAAAGCTAAGCCTAATGAGTTCATTGGTGTCATTGGGTTATATAACACACAAGATAATAATCGCGGTTTCTGGCTCTCTCTCGAATATCAAGGGCATGGATTTATGCGCGAAGCCTGTGAAAAGGTTACGAGTTATTGGTTTACAGAATTAGACCGGACAGTACTCAGAGTAGCCAAAGCTAAAATCAATGATAAATCTAGAAATATTTCATTATCTGAAGGTATGAAGGTGATCAGAACTGATAAAAAAGAATATGTTTCAGGGGAATATGATAGTGAAATATGGGAACTAACCAGAGAAGAATGGCTTAACCGGCAAATATCACAGCGTTAAAATGAGAGCAGCTAACCCTGCTCTCTTTGCTGAGGGAATTGAGCCTGTAAAAAAGGCAGCAATAATAAGCCAATCATGACAGCGCACACAGATATAGTAATAAATAACCCAGTCCAGTGATAATTCTCCAAAATAATCGCAAAAGGATAACCACCAAGTGCCGCGCCAGTATAGGCAAAGAGACCCACAAATCCCGTTGCTGCTCCAGCTGAATCTTTATGTGAACATTCTGCTGCTGCCATACCAATCAATAACTGTGGGCCAAAAACGAAGAAACCGATAGAGAAAAATCCCAACGATTGAAAAACTAAATCTGTTACAGGCATCAACCATAAAGCAGCTACTGACAAAAAAATACCAATTGAAAATATTAAATTGATAGGGCCTCGATTGCCGCCAAATAACTTATCAGAACCCCAGCCGGCAACCAAAGATCCCACCAGACCTCCGACTTCAAAAAGTGATACGACAAAGTTGGCGCACACTAAATCATAATGATGATATTCTGTCAGATAAAGGTTTCCCCAATCGTTGATAACTGTGCGAACAATGTAAACAAGCACATAACTACAGGAAAGTAACCAGATATATTTATTCCTGAAAACATAATCTCTTAATATTTCTCTGGTACTTAATCCCTTCCCTTGATTTTCATGCTTTTTTTCCAGAAAATCATTGCGATACTGCCCAATAGTTGGCAACCCCATTGAAGCCGGTTTATCACGTAATCGCCAACATAGTAGAATTCCACCTAAGATCCCCAGACAGCCGGGCACAATGAAACCTTCCCGCCAGCTGAAATGCAAGGTGACAAAACCAACAAAGAGTGCAACTAATGCACTTCCAATGTGATGCGAAGTATTCCACAATGACCACCAAAAACCACGTTCTGAACGCGAATACCAAGTGGTAAGTAATTTAATACATGAAGGAGAGGCCCACCCCTGAAACCAGGCATTCAATATCCATAAGCAGGTAAACATGACAACAGAACTGGACAGACCGAAAAAAACATTAATTATACCGGTAGCAATAAGCCCAATACCCATGAAATAACGTGGATTAGAGCGATCAGAGAGAATACCGGAAATAAATTTTGAACAGCCATAAGTAATATAAAATAACGTACCAATCAACCCAATTTCAGCTTTATCAAGGCCCAGATCACTGATCAATTCTGGCATTGCATAATTAAAATTTTTACGGGTGAAATAAAATAGCCCATAGCCCACATATAAGCTCAACATTATATGCAGACGCCAGTAACGATATTGCTCCCTAATTTCTACCGTAGACAGATGATTTTGATTAATTAGTTTAGGCTGAGAAAAAACTGTCATGAACATTTCTTAAAGTTTAGGCAAAATGATCGATAAATCCGTACCAGAACGTGTAGATTCATTTTTCTGTTTCTCACTATGAATTGAAAAAATACCGCCGAGGGCCTGTACACGCTCACGCATACCCCGTAAGCCAAATCCCTTCATATGATCTTCAGCTTTACAGCCAATACCATTGTCTTTGATCAATAAACGGACCATTTCCTTAATAGAAAAATGCACTTTAATACAATCAGCCTGAGAATACTTTAATGCGTTATTTAATGCTTCCTGACAAAGACGGTATAATGTAGCTTTCGTTGCGTCACTTAACTGTTCAATAACAGCATCGGAATCGATCTCCCAATTAATTTCTACTGATATGCCGTGAGCTTCAAATTCCATATCCCGCAATAACTGCTCAATAGCTTCCTTAAGGCCAAAATCGTCGAGTACTTTAGGCCGTAATCTGCTCAATAACATTTTGGTAGTATCATAAACATTCAGGGATAATGTTTCGATAGTTTTGGCACAATTAATAACCACTGGCGTTGCACCAACACGTTGGATAATATTTGCCTGTGTCCGGATAGCTGTAATATTTTGCCCTATTTCATCATGTAATTCGCGGGCAATCTCCCGCCTTACTGATTCCTCTGCTTTCACTAACTGGCGTGACAAACTGTGATTGCGAGATAATTCTCTCTTTAGCTGCATATTCAGATCACGCTGACGCTGGACAGCCATTCCAAGTATTATTCCTGTCAGAGTCTGGGTTAGTAGAGATAACAGCAAATCCGTAATTTCCATATCGGAAACACCGCTGCGAGCAGCAATTAGCACAACACTATTCAGTAAAGTGCCAAGCAATGCTCCCTGCCAGCCATAGCGAAAAGCCAATAAAATAATCGGAATAGCAAGGCAGAATGGCGCAAAATAGCGGAGTTCGTTAGGTATCCAGATCTGAAGAAAAATATTTAATATAAATAATAGACTATAAAAAATGACCTGTTTCAGATTGAAACGAATTTGGTGTGTAATAACATTAGCAGTCATGGGTAGCCAGACATTCTGGAATAAATAATGCCAAACTAAGTAACACAAAGGAACCAGCATAACGCCTCCGGTTAAACTCACCAAAAGCGCGATGGTGACTGCCGGATTATGATTGATGACGGATATAACATTAACTATTGAAGTGATGACAATCACAAGTGCCATAACAGCAAGTCTTTGCCACTGATTACCACAGTAATAACGACTGGCTGCCCAGACTATGGGAAGGCTGACTACACTGGCAGTTAATACAGTTAGCCACTGAGGCTGCTTCATTAGTAAGGCCAGACCAATCGTAAGCAACCATTCTGTACCATATAGTGTTGGCCAATATTTTTGCGGGATATGTAAAGCAATACCAAGACGCAGTGCAAATGGAAAAAACAAAATAGCCAGCTCTAAGTCATTGACAAAGTAATAAGCTATCACCCATAAACAGAACCACCAGCATGAAAACAGTAATCCACCACAAAATGAATTGATAAGGTATCGATACATTAGAGATCACTAGAGGCAAAATAATTTGCTAGGCCCACGTTATTTGTTACGCCCAATTTACTTATCGCATTAGCACGATGAACATGAATTGTTTTATGACTCAAACCCAGTTCAGCAGCTACAGCTTTAACATCCATTCCTGTGGCAAGCATTTCCGCGATTTGCCTCTCTCTCTTGGTTAAGTGATCCAAAGCAGCAGGATTATTTTTTGATGATGTCAGTTTTAGCACAATATCCGGCGAGAAGTAAAAACCATTATTCACAACAATACGCACCGCCTGTACCAATTCATCCGGGCTGCAGCGTTTGCTTAGATAACCCCGGGCTCCCGCCTTCAGGGCTTTTTCTACCATGGTGGCTGAATCGTGGACGCTCAGCATAATACAACCAATGCCGGAGGGAATATCCTGCAACAGTGATAATCCACTTTCATCAGCCATTGAGATATCAAGAATACAGACCATTGCCCCTGAACCGGGCAGACCATATCTTGCTTCGGCGCATGAACTGAATTCACCGACAACTTCAATATCAGGCTCTAAGCTTAATAATTGGGCAAAACCAGAACGTACTACCACATGGTCATCGACTAATGCTACTTTAATCATCGTTATTTATTGCCAGATCAGAAAACCCGTATAAATTACTCTCATTAATATAGCTGCGCAATAGACTGGGAACGATACGTTTCACTCAAAAACGCTACTGCGAATAAAACAGTAGCGTCATAACGATTTTTAACAAGGTTTATAGCGCTTTCCTGCTACTGCGAATTTTTCTCTCTTCAGCAATAGCAACAAACGCAAGTAATGTAATACAGATAAATGCAGAAGTATCAAGTGCAACAAAAGTACCTTTCCAGCCTGTTAAACCAAAAATAGGCACTCCATCAGCAATCATTCCCAAACCTAATTTAGCAAAACTATCACCGATTAAATAAGCAAACGTACCTTTAACACCATCTGCAACACTGATCGCTTTTTTCGGTACAAATCCAACAGCCGACACGCCAATCAGTAATTGTGGGCCAAACACCAGAAATCCGAGTACAAATAGAGAGCCTAAATACATAAATTCGCTGGTTGCATGCTGGTAAAATTCAAGGCTAACAATAATGAGGCCCAGTGAGACACAGGCAACAAGAGCACGACGGCCATTTGCCAAATCTGACAAATATCCCCACATCAGCGTCCCGACTAGCGCCCCAACTTCAAACATTGTAAAGCCGGAAATAGCAGTTTCTTTTGAATGCCCTAATTCCTGATACGCATATACCGTTGACCACTGATCAATACCAATTCGCACGATATAAAGAAAAATATTGGCAAAGCAAAGAAGCCAGATCACTTTGTTTTTCAGAATATACTCAACAAAAATCTCCCGCTTGGTCATTTGATTTTCTTCTGCAGCGATATCCTCTTCGCTGATCGCCTCACCAAATAACTCTTCTGCTTTACCCAGACCATAACTTTCAGGCGAATCGCTTCCATAACGTAAACCAATAAAACCGATGATCAAAGCAATTATGGAAGGGAAAATAAACATCCCGATGACATGACCATCAAATAAATAGTGCGCCCCAAACAAAGCAACACCTGCCGCACCTGCGCCACCCACATTGTGCGACATATTCCAAAGCCCAAGATAGGTGCCTCGCTTGCTACGCGGAGTCCATTTGGTAATGGTGGAATAACTTGCCGGCCCTCCAATACTTTGGAAAAAACCACTCAGCGCATAAAATGCCACCATCAAGAAAACGCTGATCCCAGAGCTGCCCATGCTCATACTAAAACCGAGCATGGCCAGACCAGACAAAATCAACATAAATGGCAAAAATTGTTTGGTATTTTTTCCATCTGCATAATAAGCCACTAACGTTTTGCCTACGCCATAAGTGATAGAGAACCCCAACCCTATCAACCCAAGCTGCGTCATCGACAAACCATAAGTAGAAACCATATCGTTCTGGGCAATATTGAAATTCTTGCGCACCAGATACATCGCCATATAGCCAATGAAAACCACCAGATATGACTGCATAAAAGGCTTAAACCACATCTTGCGGCGTATATCGACTGGAAGATCCAACGTCGGTTGGCGAACTTGTTCCAGAATTTTAATCATATGAAATCCTCAGATAACCACGACAAAGAAAACCTTTTTAATGCAGGTGGAAATCAAAAAGGTGGCTCGCTAAAACGCGAATTTTTTTCGTAGGTATTGTTATTACTGAGATTCTAAGAAAGGGGTTAAAAATTGGCTTGAGCTATTGTCTTAGATAAACTAGGAAAATTTCCTAGTTTTGTCTTTATAGGAAGTAAAGCGTGAAAAGAATCACAATCTCTCAGCGAAGCAACCTGAAACGATAGATATTTTAATTCCTATCCGGCCAGTGCCATAATGGTTCTTCCAGTATATCCCTGCCAATAACGTGAGTTTCGCCTAACTGTTTTTCAAGCTGAATTGTCTGACAAAGCGAAGAGTGCTGTAGTGCTGAAATCAATACTGGAGAGTGTGAAACGACCCAAACCTGAGTTTGAGCTGAAACCTTTATAATTAATTTAGCCAATGAAGGTAAAAGTTCTGGATGCAGGCTGGTTTCTGGCTCATTCAATATCATCATTGATGGTGGACGTGGTGTCAGTAATGCCGCAATCCATAACAGATAACGTAGCGTTCCGTCGGATAATTCAGCACCGGAGAGCGCGCGCATTAAACCATACTGGCGAAACTGTAATGTAAATAGCCCTTCGTTGGAACGGGAAATTGCCAAAGAAGCTCCCTGAAAAGCATCATTAACCGATTCATCCAGCAATTGCGCATCACCTATTTCACGGATAGTTTGTAAGGCAGCAGCCAGATCCCGCCCATCATGATGCAATACCGGAGTACGGGTTCCAATCTGAGCCTTGCGGGCAGGAGCATCACTATCTGTCCGGAAATGATCATAGAAACGCCAGCCACGGATGAATTCACGCATATGAAAAACTTCCGGAGCCATTGAAGGATCAGAAAGCTGATCAAACATACTGGTGAAACTATTAATATGTTCTGAAGTAATTTGCCATTTTCGCCCATCACGAACCCGGCTTATTGCCCCTTTTCGTTCTACCAATACACCTGCCGGATGATAACGCCCTCCTCCCCAAATACATTCCTGTTTAATTTCTGGATCTAACGCAAAAGCAGAGCTAGACGGGTGAGGCAAACCAAGGGAGATGGAATAACCAAACGAATCTGTCGCAAACCCAAGACGTAACCGTTTTACTTCTTTTCTAACTCCACCCTGTACTGGCATGTGCCCTGCACGTACCGCACCTGAAAAATTTTCCGGCCCGGCCCAAAATGCAGAATCCAGCCCACCTTCCAGCGCCAGAGAATTTACTACACCACCCTGAGCTGTTTCAGATAACAAACGTAATGCCCGATATAAATTAGATTTACCGCTACCGTTTGCGCCTGTAATCACATTAAGAGGAGCAAGAGTAATACGAAGGTCACGAATAGAACGATAATTATTGATAGCTAATGTCGATATCATAAGATCAATATCTTCCTGATTATCATTTTTATTTTCAGCAATCATTAAATCAATAGAAATAATGATATCTGCGGGGATATCATCCTTACCTAAAAGAATATAAATGGCAATCATTTTTAACAGAAAAAAAAATCCCATGCAAGAATCATTCGAAAATATCGTTATCAGACTAATCATTTCATTACAACATTTATTACTCTAACATTTCTTTATACCACTCTATTTGATCTCTGTTTTTTTCTACATATTTCCTCCACTCTGAACTTTTTGATTTATTCAGACAAGAAATATCTATTTTTTTACAAATAGAGAAATTATTAGTGGATAAATCAACTAACTTTGTTAATGCAACTATATTAACACCTACTTTATTAGATTCATTCTTATCTCCACTAACCACTCTATTAATCTGAGATATAATAGACTTAGCAACTTGTTCTTTTGCTTTATTTTCTGATATACAACTCTTTAGAAAAGGCTCACCAACAGCAGTTCCGGCAACCTCACAGGCTAAAGTGATTTTTTGTCCTTTACGTAATGTTAACGCATAATCCTGAAAATCATTATTCAGTGCTGCATGCACAGTATCTAAAAAACCGCCAGCACTTAATGCAATGAAGACTTTACCATCAGAAGAGTAATTATTTATACTTTTAATAATTCCGAAAACGATAACTTTCTTATATTTTAAATCATTATTTGCTTTAACTTCATTTTCGGAATACCTTCTGTATAAATCCTTTGCCGTTATATGAATATACCCATAATCACTAGATTTTTTTTTGCCAGAAAAAAACAGTTTAACATCATTATCAACAAGCGATTTTGCAAATTTAGCATCATTTTCAGTAAAAGGAATAATCCCACTGTTTGCCACAGCAATTTGCCAAAATAATACAGAAACCACCGCAACAACTAATAGTGCTAGTTTTCTAATCATAATCAATAACCTGAATTTTAAACCAACAAAACTTCCACATTTAAGGAATCCATTTACTGATAAATTTCATCCACATTACCCTGAATAATAGTCAATGTAAAATATTACCAGTTATTATCATTAAACAATAACATAACAATATAATTTATCCCTCTTATCCAATGAAGTTAAAATTTTAGGACAGTAATATTGACTATTAATAATCTAAATTACTGATTGAATAATTGATTAATTATCTATTTTTAAGGTTATTTGTAATATTAATCTTAAACAGGCATCGCTACCAACCTAATGGAACTTGCTAAATAGATTCTATGCTATGCCTGTTCTATTTTAATACTTATTTATGACAAAGTATAAATACCAATAACAGAAACTCTTGTTACATTACCATCCAATTCCTGAGCATGAACAAGTGCATTATCTTCCAGAAGAGTTAAAAACTGAGCGGCCGAATTTTTCGTCATATCAATATCTATAGCAATCTGAGTGCTAACTAAAACCCCATCATTATTATCAAGACCGTTATAAACGACGATATAATGAGGATTGGGATGAGTAAACATAACCATCAATATTTAGCTCAAAATACGTTCTATTGGTTTTTCGTGTAAATTCCTTCTGTTAATAATGTAGTTGTCTATGTCACAATGGCGTCTTAAACACAGCCTGAGGGTATTAAGGCCATGCTGTGAGAATAAATTGGATACAACTATGGAAGAAAATATACAACCCACACACCCACCTGAAACTGAAGGCTCGCATCTTCAGCGAAGCCTGACTAACCGACATATACAGCTTATTGCTATCGGGGGCGCTATTGGAACCGGCCTGTTTATGGGGTCAGGTAAAACTATTTCCCTTGCAGGGCCCTCGATCATTTTCGTTTATATGATCATCGGGTTTATGCTGTTTTTCGTGATGCGGGCAATGGGAGAGCTATTGCTTTCCAATTTGCATTATAAATCATTCAGTGACTTTGCAGCTGACCTCCTGGGGCCATGGGCCGGTTTTTTTGTGGGCTGGACTTATTGGTTCTGCTGGGTGATTACCGGTATTGCTGATGTTGTTGCCATCACCTCTTATGTTGGGTATTGGGCACCAGGTTTCCCTGAATGGGCGACTTCTCTTTTATGCGTTTTGATTTTACTGACGCTGAATCTCGCAACAGTCAAACTATTTGGTGAACTGGAATTTTGGTTTGCGATGATCAAAATTGTTGCCATTGTTGCCTTAATTGTCATTGGTGGCGTATTGATTGGTAGTCATTTCCAGTCTCCCGCAGGGCATGTCGCTTCCCTTTCCAATGTCTGGGGCGATGGAGGCATGTTCCCTATGGGGCTGAGCGGGTTCTTTGCCGGCTTTCAAATCGCAATATTTGCTTTTGTTGGAATTGAATTAGTCGGAACAGCAGCGGCAGAAACCAAAAATCCGATGAAATCGCTGCCGAAAGCCATTAATGCCATTCCTGTCCGGATTATTACATTCTACGTACTCGCATTAATTGTCATTATGTCAGTTACACCGTGGCGTGCGATTGTGGCGGATAAAAGCCCCTTTGTAGAACTGTTTGTTCTGATCGGGTTACCTGCCGCCGCCAGCATTGTGAATTTCGTAGTACTGACTTCTGCTGCATCCTCAGCAAACAGCGGGGTTTTCTCTACCAGCCGGATGTTATTTGGTTTAGCTAAGGAAAGAAATGCACCAAAACAGTTCAGCCAACTTTCCCGGCGTTCAGTTCCTGCATCAGGTTTGATTTTTACCTGTTTATGCCTCTCTTGCGGCGTTATTCTGATCTATTTTATTCCCGATGTAATGCGTGTTTTTACATTGGTAACAACGATATCAGCCATTTTGTTCATGTTTATCTGGAGTATGATTTTGTGCTCCTATCTGGCCTACCGGAAGCACCGTCCTGAGCTGCATAAAGCATCTGTCTACAAAATGCCGTTTGGTATCGTGATGTCATGGGTTTGTCTGGCTTTTTTTGCTTTTGTCATAGTCCTGCTGTCTTTACAAGCAGATACCAGACAAGCATTAATTGCGACTCCTGTCTGGTTCATTATTTTAATGATCGGGTATCAGGTTGTGAAAAGGCGTAAAGCCCATCTCTGATAAGAGAAAAATGATAAAATTAATGGCCCGGAATCCGGGCTATTTTTTTATGGGCATTACTGAGAATCTGCTATTTTTGTTCCCTGATGGAATCTGAGTTGCCATGCACCCGATGCGGATAACTGCCAGATTGATGAGCGCAATGCTTCATTGTATGACTGCCCTCGTTTATTCACTTCATAAGATTTATAGGTAAGCAGCACAATATTTTCATCCAAAATCTGCATATTAAAATCTTCTGAAAAAATTTGAGGAATAATATTTACTTCTTCTTTTAAAGATTCCACCACAATTTTCTTCGTATAAATATAACCAGACTTCCCTATTTCCAGAAAAACATCATGTAGGATGCTATTCAACCATTCGATATCATATCTTTTTTCTCCATGCAGACTAATTTCAAGGTTTTTTATTATTGCAAGTATGGCTGAGTTTTCCTGATTCATTGATATCCTTAAATTCTAATAATTAAGGAAAGACAGTATTATTTATTTTTCAAACATTATATTTACATTTCATGTTTTATCGGGTAATTATGGTCAAGTCAAATTCAGGAGAGGTATATATGAAAATTAAAATCAGATCTGCTGAAACTGAAGATGCTGAGCATTTTCAGCGAATTTTTGGCCATCCCGATGTTTATTTCTATACATTACAACGCCCATGCCCATCTCTTGAAATGTGGCGTGAGCGTCTTAAGAATAATAGAGAGCAGGGGGTATTCGACTTCGTGGCAGAAGTAGACAGTAATGTTGTTGGTACTCTGGGGTTATATAGTTATCCCAACCCAAGACGCAAACATGTTATCAGCCTCGGTATTGGTATTGATCCCGATTATTCAGGCCGAGGCATTGGCTCAGAAATGATGGCATTTGCCATTGACTATGTTTTCAACTGGCTTGGTTGCATTAGAATTGATCTGGAAGTCTTCACAGATAATGAAAAGGCAATTGCTCTTTACACTAAGTTTGGATTTGAAATGGAAGGCATTCAACGTAAAGCAGCCCTTAAACAGGGACAATATTGCGATGTTATGGATATGTCTTTAATAAATGAGCCAATTTTATAAAGTTTCATTAGGATTAAAACAATTATTTTCTTAAAAGAAGAAAAATATTTCTTTGTTGCAATCATTTTATTTTCTATATGTCTGGCCAGATAATCTATCAGCCAGACATGAGCTATATTAAAAACCTCGTTGCAATATTTTGTACTCATATTCCTGTGAATTTAACTGACACTGCAACTGCTTTATAAGTGTATCCTGATGATTAAAATCACTATAAATGAATAGATCAAGTGCTGCATAGCTATATTCTGGCCACGTATGAATAGCAAAATGTGATCCAGCCAATATCATTGCTCCACTGATACCACGTGATTCTGATTGATGAAAATGGTAATTAATAACATCAAATTCGCACTTACGAGAAATATCAACCATCATACTTTCAATAGTTGACATACATTTCAATGTGTCACTTTCACAGTTTTTCATTTCTATAATGATATGAGTGCCAAACTGTCTTGTATCTGCTGGCAAAGGGATTTTTTCTTGCCCCTGATATTGAAATTTGGTTCCGTTGCATTTGTTGCAACCTGTTTCTATCAGCTGCTCGATGGTTAATATGTCTTTTCCATATCCAATCGTAAGCCGGTTGTTACACGATTTACATTGATAGAATTTTATACGTGGGTTAATTTCTCCAGTATATATTTTATTTGAATAATCAACATTACCTGAAATTGTTGGATATGTATTTTTTGTAACAGAAAGAATATATAAATCACTGACGTTACCTATAATACTCCCACCATAATATTTATTAAATTGTGGATAGATACTTTTGATAAAAAGATTCTGGTCACTAAAGAGTTTTTGCACCTCATGATTTTCTTTAGGTTTTTTTTGTCCAAATGACAATAATATTTCACTCCCTTCATTTTTAGAAAAGCTAATTGCCCTCGACAAAAATAGTTTCAATCCACTAAAAGTATAGGGTGGATCTGTTAAAATTACGTCAAATGACCTTGCATATTTATTCGGCTCCTTCAGATTTAAATACTCAGTATTAATCGTAAAGCCATTTTTCATTGATACATCTTTAATAAACTCCAATAACTCTTTATCAATATCTTTAACATGAATATTTTTATGATCATAATGGCCCAGCTTTTTAAATGCCATCATTAAAGCCACAGATGTCAAATCATCATCACCTAAAAAAAGAATTTTTTGTTTGAATACTATCGGGTTTTTGAGTAACAGCATTACCCTGCGCACAGATGTATCCAAAGTGGCATGAGCCTGATCCAGCAATACATTGACGCGAGGGCGGCTATCATATATAGGAGCAAGTAAACCGGCTAAATCATTTTTAAATTTTTCACATTCCTCTTCTGAGGATAATGAATTATATAATTCAGAATCAACAAGCTTATAATTAAATTCATTCTGAATATATTGGACACCCTCTAATTTGAGTTTAAACACCCCTTTATTT